>JAFDCC010000072.1 GCA_019312985.1 Deltaproteobacteria bacterium | reverse complement strand
CATATAGCGCGCCATTCCCAGGGATTTCATGGGTGTGATGCCAGCCAGGATGTACACCTTTTCATGCAGGCCCCGGTCACGCACGCCGTTCATCCACTCCTCGAACCTTTCCAGGTTGTAGATGCACTGCGTCTGGATAAACTCCGCCCCTGCCGCTATTTTTTTGGCCAGGCGGGGAACACGGATTGAGAAAGGTTCGGCAAATGGGTTTGCCGCGGCGCCGACAAACATGTCCGGCGGCCGTTTTATCTCGTCGCCGTTCAGGAACTTCCCCTCATCCCGCATGTGTCTAACGGTCTGGAGCAGCTGCATGGAATCGAGGTCAAAAACATTCTGCGCCTCCGGGCAGTCGCCGAACTTCTGGTGATCGCCGGAAAGGCAGAGGATGTTGCTGATATCAAAGGAGGCGGCCCCGAGAATGTCGCTCTGCAGGGCGATTCGGTTCCGGTCGCGGGTAACCATCTGCAGGACCGGCTCGACGCCCATGAGCTTCAGGTGGATGCAGGCGGCCAGGCTGCTGAGCCGGGTCACCGACGTCTGGTTGTCGGTGACATTGACAGCATCCACATGGTTTTTGAGCAGTTCGCCCTTCCTGTTGATTGCGGCCGGGTCGCTGCCACGCGGCGGGCCGCATTCGGCGGTTACCGCCAGGTGTCCGGCGGCCAGTACTGAACGTAACCTGCTGTCTGTTTTAAGATTCACGGCTGTTGTCCTTCAACTTTAAATTTTCGTGGGCCACCGGCCCGATCTTTGGACCAGTCTTTCAGGGGAAAGAGTTTTTCGTAGTCGTCGAGCCTGCCGAGGGCTTCCAGCCGCTCGACAATAAGGCGCCAGACACAGTCAAGGTCTTTGTGAATTTCGCACTTGCCGTTGGATACCCCGCCGCAGGGACCGTTCAGGAGCCGTTTACCGCATCGGGCCACCGGGCAGATGCCGGCTGTCGCGGCCAAAATGCAGTTGCCGCACACCTGGCACTTTTCAACAAAGAAACCGGGCTGATCGGCAGCCCCGAGAAAAGTGGTGTTCAGGGCCGGATAGACCGGCGTGGCCCCATACTTTTCGGCCATGAACTGGACGCCGATGCCGCAGGCGAGACTCAGGACAGCATCGGCCCGGGCAACAACATCCGCCATGTGCATGAAAAAATCATGCTCGCACTGCCGTTCGATACCGTCAACCTCAAGCGTCATGTCGACGCCTTCCTGCGCCGCCTGCATCCGCAGCAGCGAGGCAAGGACGCCGGCCTGCTTGGTGCCGCCCTGGTGGCAGACAGCAACACAGCTGTTGCACCCAAGCAGGAGAACATTGCGGTGCTCCCTGACCATGGACCATATTTCCTCAAGAGGTTTCTGCTCTCCTACAATCATGGCTTTTCTTGTCCTTCCGGTTTGTTTTCCGTGTTGCTTTCAGCTCGGCCTGCCTGCTGAAGCCGCCCTGTCAGGTGCATGGGAGAAGGGCCCAGTTTCTTTATTTTTGCGGTGAACTCATTGCAGATCTCTGCCCATCGTTTACCCATTGCCGCTGAAAGGTTGAACATTTCCAGCCGCTCCGGTTCTATGTTGACCTGGGCCAGGAGAGTTTGCAGGTGTTCCACCCTTTTCCGTGCATTGATATTTCCTTCCAGGAAATGGCATTGGCCTTCCAGTCAGCCGGCGACGAAAACACCGTCAACCCCTCTTTCAAATGCCCGGAGAACGTATGAATGATCAAGAGTGCCAGTGCAGGGAAGCCGGATGATTCTGACGTTGGGCGAATAGGAAAGGCGCATGATGCCGGCCAGGTCTGCCGCCGCAAAGGCGCAGAAGTGGCAGGCAAAGGCCAGGATCCTGGCGTCCCAGCTTGAAGGGCCTGCCTTTTTTTCTGCTGCCGCCACTGTTTCTTCCCCAACTGCGTCAGGAGCACTTGCAGTTTCTGTCATCTTTTTGTTCCGTCCTTGTTTTTGCAGTATGTCTCCCCGCAACCCATCCCTCTGTCAGGGAATCGATCATTGCCGTAATCTGGTTATCCTGAAAGCCGTTTATCTGAAAAGCCTTTGCCGGACAGAGCGTGGCACATATACCGCAGCCGGTGCACTTGACTTCATTATGGCTTACCCTGCCGTCCTCGTCAATGAATGGAGACCCGTACGGGCAGGCCCGGAAGCACGCGAGGCAGGACATGCATTTTTCGCGGTCGTGTTTGGCAATAATACCGGAAGCGGCAAGTTCCTTTTGGGACAGGACCTCGCCGGCACGGCCGGCGGCCGCCAGGGCCTGGCTCATGGTTTCATCAATGGTTTTCGGGCCGTGGGCCAAGCCGGCCACAAAAAAACCCTCACTGGCAAACTCGACGGGGCGCAGCTTGACATGGGCTTCCAGGAAGTAGCCGTCTTCGTTTCTGGTCAACTTGTATATTTCGCCCAGCTTTCTGTTTCCCGGCCGGGGCCGCAGCCCTGTTGAAAGGACGAGGTAGTCAGCCGGCAGAATAATCTCCTGCTCCAGGACAGGGTCGTAGGCCAGAATTCTGAACCGGCTGCCGTCCGCAGTTACCTGCGGTTTGGCATCCACCTCGTACCGGACAAAACGCACCCCCAGGTCCCGGGCCCTGGTGTAGTAATCCTCCCGCAATCCATAGGTCCGTATGTCGCGGTACAGTATGGTCACCTGGGCCGAGGGGACTTTTTCCTTGATGGCTATCGCATTTTTTATGGCATCCTGGCAGCAGATGCGGTAACAGTAGTTATGGGGCTCTTCCCTTGACCCGACGCACTGGATCATGACAAAGCTGTCTTCCGGCTGCAGCCTTTTTACTGTCAGCATTCTTTCCAGCTGCCTCTGGGTCATGACTTTGTCCGATTCGCCATAGCCGTACTCCACCGGCACATACTCGTTGCCCCCGGTTGCCACCACAACCACACCATGGCTTATTTCGCTGTTGTCGTTCAATGTGGAAGTAAAGTTGCCGACAAACCCTTCTGTTTTGTTGACCTCTGTCCCGACATGGACCGTGATGGCCGGGTGGTCGTCGATCTGGAGGTTTTTACGGCGGACCATATCCCGGATGTTTTCTCCTTCCAGGGTCTGCAGCAGGCCGGCCGCCAGGCCGCCCAGGCGCGCTTCTTTTTCAACAATGTGCACTCTGAATCCCTGTTCCGCCAGGGAGAGGGCTGCGGTCATTCCCGCAATGCCGCCGCCGATAACCATGGCGGCATGGGTAACAGGAACGGACCTGGGCTTGATTTCCTTCAGAAGCCGGGCCTTGGCAATTCCCATGTCGACAATATCGACTGCCTTTTCAGTGGCAATCTCATTCTGGCCCATGTGGCACCAGGCGCACTGCTCGCGGATATCGGCAAGCTCGAAAAGATGTTTGTTGAGGCCTGCCTCCCTTATGGTATCCTGGAAAAGGGGCTCGTGGGTCCGCGGCGTACAGGCGGCAACAACAACCCGGTTCAGCCCTTTTTCACGGATAAGGTCCTTTATTCTCTCCTGCCCGTCCGGGGCACAGGCGTATATCACGGTTTGGGCATGGACAACACCTTTTTGTTCCGCGGCCTTGGCGGCCACCTTCTTCACGTCCACCGTCCCCGCAATATTGATGCCGCAGTGGCAGACGAAGACGCCGACCCGGGGTTCTTCCGCACCGGTTTCTTTCTCCGGCACCAGGGTGACCTCTTTCACCTCACGGCCCCTGCTCCTGTCAAGGATTTCCATGGCTGCCGCCGCCGCGGCGCTGCCCTGGACAACCGTTTCCGGAATATCCTTTGGCCCCTGGTACGTGCCACCGACAAAAATGCCCGGCCGTGACGTTTCCACGGGACTGAGGCGGGAGGTTCTGGGAAAGCCGTGGGCATCGACGCTGATATCAAATATCTCCGCAAATTCCCGGGCATCTTTTCGGGGCTGCATGCCGATGGAAAGAACAACGAGGTCAAACGACTCATCCACCATGCGGCCGTCCTTGTCCACATAGCGCATAAAGAGATCACCGGTCCCCGCCTCTTCATAGACCGCCGACACCATGGACCGCACGTAGCGGACACCGTACTGCTCTGCGGCCCGGGCCGCATACCTGTCAAAATCCTTGCCGAAAGTGCGCAGTTCACTATAAAAGATTGTCGGCACAACTTCGGCATCATGCTCTTTTGCGATGACAGCCTGCTTCGTTGCATACATGCAGCAGACGGACGAGCACCAGGGGTTGGCGTTATGGGGGTCGCGGGAGCCGACACACTGGATCCAGGCAATCTTTTTCGGGTGTCTGGAGTCGGACGGCCTTTTTATTTCGCCGCCGAACGGACCGGAGGCCGAAAGAATCCGCTCAAACTGCAGGGAGGTCACTACATTTTTCCACCTGTTGTATCCCAGTTCCTGCAGAACGGTCGGGTCATAGGGTTCAAGACCCGGGAAAAGGAGAACGGCACCGGCCTTGATGCTGAATTGCTGCGGCGAGTCTTCAAAATTGATGGCCCCGGCATCGCAGGCTTTTTCACAGGCCCGGCATCTGCCTTTTGTCAGGTAGAGGCAGTGTTCTGGATCTATTGCCCTGGTGTGGGGAACTGCCTGGGGAAAAAGGGTGAATATGGCCTTGCGCCGGGCCAGGCCCTGGTCGAATTCGCCCGGGACCTTAACGGGGCATTTCTTTTCACAGATGGCGCAGCCGGTGCACCTGGCAGGGTCAACGTAGCGCGCCTTCCGGTTGACCGTAAGGGTGTAATTGCCGGCGACCCCTGAGATGGCAGTGACTTCAGCCAAAGTATGGATCCTGATATTCGGGTGGCGGCTGCTCTCCACCATCCTCGGCGCGAGCATGCACATGGCGCAATCACCGGTCGGGAAGGTTTTGTCAAGCATGGCCATGGTGCCGCCCACGGCCGAATCCCTGCTGACAAGGTGGACCATGAAGCCGCTGTCTGCGAGATCAAGGGCCGCCTGCATGCCGCCGACCCCGGCGCCGACGATGACAACAGAGCCTATCTGTTCCCGGTCTTCCTTCATATTTATACCGAATCCCCGCAGAGTTGCGTCCAGTCCATTCCAGTGGTGAACATGTCATCCTCCGGCTGCAGGTCCTTCTTGCTGAAACCAAAGGCCATGCCTATCAGTTCCGTGATGAAATAGACGGGCAAGCGCTCTTTGATATTGTGCTTGGTGCAGAATTTTTCCTGCTGGGATTCCATGTTCATCTGGCACATGGGGCAGGTGACGACAAGGCAGTTGGCATCCCTGGCCAGGGCATCCCGCATGATCTTCGCCATGAGATCCAGGGCGCACTCGGTGTTGTAGATGACGGACGAAGCGCCGCAACAGAGGGTTTTGTAATTCCAGTCCACGGCCTTTATGCCGATGGCTTTGAGGACCTCTTCCATGGCCCGGGGATTTTCGACGTTGTCCGCCACCGGCACATCGTACGGAAACCTGGTGTGCATGCAGCCGTAGTAGCAGGCCGGCCTGAACCCCTCGAGTTTTTCCAGGTCGATGGCGGCAAGCCTGCCACCGCCCATCTCCCTTTGCAGCACGTCGAGGGTCGAGGAGACCCTGATGTTGTCTTTTACCTTCTGGGACAGTTCCTGGTTGATCTCATTTTTCAGCAGGGGAAAATCCTGCAGCTGTTTCTGGGCCACCACGGTCCTGGAGTAACAGGCGGCACAGGGGATCACCAGCTCGGAAAAGCCTGAGTTTTCAGCAATTCCCAGGTTTCTGGCCGGCAGGGCGATTGCCATGAAATCATTGATCTTGCCGGCCGAAGTCGCGCCGCAGCAGCTCCAGTCGTCAATTTCGTGCAGGTGCAGGCCAAGCCTGGCGAAAATCAGCCTGGTCTGGTGATTGTAGAGCATGGCCGACTGATACAGGGAACATCCGGGATAGTAGGCTAAATCCATTTTCGACCTGCCGATTTTTTGTAGAGCCGGGAAATTTCATCACGGCCCTTGCTCGAGTGGAATGAGAGGTGCAGCCTCTTCTGCTTGAACATTTCCCAGGCCAGGGTGGATTTGCTGGCGACCTCGGAAATAATGGCGACAAAGTTTCCCCTCCGGAGGTGATCCCACATGTTGCGCAGCTGGAATTCGCCCATCATGCCTATTTCATTGATCCTGCCCCAGCGCAGGCTGTAATTGAAAAAGGCCCGGTGAAAATTCTTGTATTCCGGCTGCTGCGGATCGATGCCGGCGTCCAGCGCCATTTTTTTCAAAGTGTCGGCAATTCTGCCGGTTTTGATATTATTGGGACAGCGGGTTCCACATGTGTGACAGAAAAGGCATTTCCACGTCAGCTTGTTCGTCAGGGCGCTTTCAATATCCCCGAGAACGACCATGCGGACGAGCCTGTTCGGCGTAACCATGTCAGTCTCTTCCGCAACCGGGCAGCCTGATGCGCACCTTTTGCACTGGTAACAGGCGACAATGTTCTGGCCCGAACGCGCCATCACTTCCCGGGTGAAAACATCCGCTGCCTGCGGGGTATATTCAAATGGTTTACTGCCCACTTTCTTCTTCCCTTATGATGCGAGCACCTTTTCTTTCGCTAGCCTCCCGGCTGCACTATCTCGCCCTTGGACCAGGTGTCTTCCCCGGCCGCCCGGCTTATTCCTTCCATGGTCCCGATGGGGCCGATAAAAACCACTACATTTCTGTGTTTTATCCGCTCTGCCGGGATTTTTGGTTCCTCGATGGTCCAGTCGCCCATGACATAGTTGAATATATACATCCTGCCCGCTGCCTCGATAAAGCCCTTGGCCCGCACAAGAGAGGGAGGCAGGTTTTTCGCCATGGCTTCCACCTCGCGGATATCGTCCCCCGTCCACCTGTAGGTAACGGAGACCAGGGCATCCGGCGGTGTTATCTCAAGGTCGGGCTGGTCAAGCAGATCGTCTATGAAGGTGTCGAGTTCTGCAGCTGTCAGAATTTTCTGCTCCTGCTGGTCGGCTGAAGCCGGTATGCCGCCGCCTTCAAGCATATCCTCGAAAAAAAACTGCTCAAGCGGGATATCGGCGTACGTGCATTCAAAAAAAACCGGATCAGGGTGGAACCGGGCCACGGTCTCCCTGATCCGGTCGATGGCTTCCCGTGGTGCAAGGTCAACCTTGTTGATGATGAAGACCGTGGAAGAGGCAATCTGTTTTTCCAGCGAGGCATAGGCTTCAAAGGCATCCTGGAAATGGACGGCATCGAGGATGCAGAATTGCTCCTTGAACTGAAAACGGTCATTGAAAATGGGCAGCTGCAGGTCCCGCTTCAGATCGGAGGGGTTGGCAACCCCGGTTGACTCCATGAGCAGAATATCCGGTTTGACCTTGGTGTTCAGCTCGTAAAGTCCCTTGATAAAGTCGGTTTTGACGCAGACACAGAAAATTGAACCGCGGCTGATTTCCAGCATGTCGATGGCATCGCCTTCCACGAGGGTCCCGTCAATGCCGATTTCGCCGAATTCGTTCATGAGAATGGTGAGTTTTCTGTCCCTTGGAAACCGGGCAATAATCCTGTTGAGGAGAGTCGTTTTGCCGCTTCCCAGGAACCCGGTTATGAGATATACCTTCGTATGTAAAGCCGTGGTCATTGGTATAAACTAAGGCTTAGTAATGATTCTTACAAGTAAATACCGGACTGAAAAGACCCATGCGTTATCTTTCAGTCCGGTTAAAAAGCAAGCCAATGCAATGATTTGTCAGATTCTTAGGCCAGGCCTGGACTAAAACCTCCGCGTTCGATTCACCTTAGCCGGCCTTGGTCTTCAGGCCGGCACCTGCTTTTTTGAGGTTTTCCGCAATTTTGGCAAAATCAAAACCTTCGTCGCGGAGAGACATCAGTCTGTTTTTCATCTCCTCGCTGGGGGCACGTTTCGCCATTTCATCAATGAGTTCCTCGTATTGCGGAATAATACTTTCAAAAACGAGGTCTCCCTCAATGGCGATGGTCGGCAATACCTTTCCCTTCATTTCAATGAATTTGCCTATTCCCTCCTTGTTCTTGATTGACCATTCAGAATACTGGATCATATCCTGAATGTCATCCGGCAGGGCGGCGATGGATTCCATCATGTACCCACATGCAGCACACTGCACACTGTCAAGGGTCAAGACATCAATAGTAATTTTATCTGCCATTACAGCATCCTCCTTTGAGCATGTTTCTACCAAGATTCAGGATACTTGGCATAGTAGGTTTCAAACCATTCCTTTGCTTCGAGAACCTGGTCGATATGTTCCGACGGAACATCGTAAGGCATGTCTCAGCCAGGGGCAAAGGTATAGCCGACATGCCCTCCTGCCGCGAGGCTGACAATTGCATCCTCACGGGGCGAGAGCAGCCCGAGGCTGAGGGCAAGTGTCAGTTTCAGATTGCCGCCGAAACCCTTGCCAGACTCTTTGGCCAGATCGCGGACAAAATTCATGTTCAGCTGCTCGTCAATGGCGAAACCGTGCGTATTCAGCGCGCAGACGTCCTTTAAAACCTTGGTGGCATCGCCGCAGATAAAAAATGTTGATGTTTTCCCGGCATCGTGAATCGCATTGATTGCAGCCGAAACATTCGGTGTGACAAATTCCTGGAATGTTGCGGACCTGATCTGCGAAGCGACCGGATCGATTATGGCGATGACATCGCAGCCCATTTCAGCATAGAACTGGGCAGAGAGTGCGCCGACCTTGCCGGCATATTCACATACCGAGGCGGCAAATTCCTTATTCTTAATAACGTCGGTAAAGATGCGCACCCCGGCCAGGTGGGAAGCCAGTGTCAGGGGGCCGCACAAACCGCCGATTAAACCGCAGTCCAGTTCATCCAGCTGCGGCTTGGCGATCCTTGCCGCCTCAAATATGACCGGCCAGCGGCCCGAATCCTTCGTGGGCATCTGCAGGCCCGCTTCGGCAGGAGTCTTGTCGGAACAGGGATGCGTTGTAACCGAGGGTACGTTGTCCGGCCACCATTTCAATTCGCAGCCAACAGAATGGGCTTCGACGGAAAGGTCAAAAATCAGCGGAATGCCGTCGGCCTTATACTTTTTGGCTGTTTCGACGAGTCCCTTGGCCAGAATCTGGGGATCCTGAAGATACTTGTCTGCTGGTTCATTGATAACAAAAGCACAGTGCATTCCCGCATACGGAACCCAGGGAGCTGTTTCTGTCCTTTTACCTCTAACGGCGTCAATAAATTTTTGTTTTGCCATAAAGCAACTCCTTCGTTAAGTTTTTCTAACCAAACATCCGGATATTTCTATTTTACTGTTTTCCTGCAATCACCTCCTTTTTTTTTGCTGTGGAGTAGCATTTCTCCTTTTTGCGTTTTGAAATGATGATACCGGTCACTCTGTTGCAAAAAAAATCGCGATATGCCTGTAGCTCATTTCGTTTTTAAAAACAGATAACCCCCTGTTACTGCAGGAGAATAATTGCATAGTACCTGAAGGTATCTATCGTTTGCTGGGCAACCGGGGTCGCGATGCCGAGGTTTTTCAGGGTGCCTATCAGGTCTATGGAAAATGCCTCAATGGGCGGCCGGCGCTCCCTGGGAAAACGGCAGGCTTCGGGATAGGTGCACTTCCTGCAAAGTGCACAGGCGCCGCTCACCAGGCTGATGGCCTTGTCGTACCCTTCAAGGAACAGTTTTCGTTCAATACCGACAACCTCTTTCCAGGACCGTACCTGTTCGGCCCTCCTGCGGGCATTACTCAAATAGAAATTCTTACACTGACGGCTTCCTATTAAAAGCAGGGCCAGTGAGTATTCCTTGAGAACTGCATTGGTTTTCTCAAGGTCTGGACTTGCCGGAGGGCAGCACCAGTTTGTACCGTACTGGCAGCAACCGAACTGGCATTTCAGCCGGACCCACTCTGCCACGTCAATTTTTTCAACAGCAAAGGGGATAATTCCCTCCAGGCCGCAGTTCCTGCTGTTTTCCAGCAGCTTCTGCAGCAGCCGTTCAGAAATGCCTTTATTGCTTCTGAATGAGTTCACTTTTTTATGGCCATTGTCTGGAAACTCCAGGATTATTCCCTTTTGGCGCGATAATCTGCTCATGCCTTATCCTTGTTTTCATTCTGCTCAAAAGAGATGCGGGCCTCCCGGGGCAGGGCCAGTTCCAGCGCCGCCTCGGCAGCCTTCAGCACGGCCACGGGTACAGGGCAGGTAAGGTGGCAGCCAGCCTGTTCCGCCGCCTTGAAGACCGGGTTGCCGGTATGCCGGGTAAAAATGTCCTGAAGGGTTACCTCCCTGATATTTTCAGCCAGCTTCTGAACGAGTTCGCACTCTGAATTTGTTATCTCGATGACGGCGCGCTCCTTGCTTTGCTGCCAGGCTTTGACCTGGCAGTAAAAACCGCATATCCCCGCTTCGACTTTAATGTAAACAGGTTCCATGTTCAGTTTCGGCTGCGCATTGGTTCCAGGTTGTTTCTGGCCCGGGTTATTCCGGCTTCACCGGCCCCTTGGGGTCCTGATGCAGGATGTAGTCGGGAACGATACCCTCAAGGTGGGGGAACTTGTCCACCATGTGCGGCAGCTGCATGGCCTCCATGAAATCCTTCTCAAAGGTTGGCTCAACGGTCAGCTCCAGGTAATCGACATTACGTGAAATCCAGTTGGCCTCCACCCTCTTCTGGACGTTCAGCAGGGCGGCCCGGCAGCCGTCACCGGCGGCATTGCCGACGCCGAAGATGTTATCGACGCTGCAGTCCGGGAAAAGTCCCATGACCAGGGCCTTGGTCCGGTCAACATGGGTGCCGAAGGCGCCGGCAATCTTCACCTTGTCTACCTTGTCAATTCCCATGCGCTTCATCATCAGCTTACAGCCGGCATAAAGGGCACCCTTGGCCAGCTGGATCTGCCGGATATCCTTTTGGGTAATGACAATGTCCTTGTCGATACTTGATTCGTTTTTCCATGCAAGGACATATTCCGGCTGCCCGGTATCCCCGTTCTTTCGGAAGCGGGGGTTCTCTTTCAGGGCCTTCTTGTTGAAAACTCCGGTCTTGGTTATGACCCCGGAGCTGTAAAGCTCGGCCAGGACGTCAAGAATGCCTGAGCCGCAGATGCCCTTGGCTTTCATTTCCTCTGGCTTTGAGTATTTTCTGGTCGCCTCCCGGCCGATAACCTTGTAGTCGACATCATGAGTTTCCGGGTCAATTTCGATCCGCTCTATTGCTCCCGGGGCGGCCCGCATGCCGAAGCTGAGCTGGGCCCCCTCCATTGCCGGCCCCGTGGCGCAGGATGACGATATAAGTTTGTGCCTGTTGCCGAGCACCAGTTCGCCGTTTGTGCCGATATCAATGAGGAGCTGTATCTCGTCGTTTTTGTATGGTTCCTCGGCGAGAAGCACCCCGACATTGTCGCCGCCGACAAAACCGGCCTCGTTGGGCAGCGCAAAAACATAGGAGGAGGGGTTGATGTCCAGCTTCAGGTCCCTGGCCCTGATATCAAGGCTGTGGTGGATGACCGGCGGGAAGGGGGCAAGGCCGACATATTCTGGATTGAGGCCGAGCAGGATATGATGCATGGCCGTGTTGAAGCCTATGGTCACGTCCTCAATATCCTCCCTGGTAAGCCGCAGGTATGTTTTGCCCTCTTCCGGGGCCTCAACATATTCATCGGGCCCCTTTTCCCCCTTTTTCTTTTTCACTTTCTTTTTGGGGGGGTGCGTGTCGGCAACCGCACTGGCGATGAGGTCATTCAGCCCTTCAATGATATCATCGCTCATCCGCTGCAGGCCGTCCGGCGTCGTCATGTGAAAGGTGATGCGGGCCATGACGTCCTCGCCGTACTTGCACTGCGGGTTCATCAGCGAGGCGGTGCCGATCACCTCCATGGTCTGCAGGTTGCAGAGGTAGCCGGCGCAGGTGGTGGTGCCGACATCGATGGCGATGCCGTAGGCCGCCTCCACCCTCCCGGGACGCACCCGGATGATCTCCCTGTTGTTCCAGACGCTTACCGTGACGAGCCAGTTCCCCTGGCGCAGCACGGTGGGAAGCTGCCGCAGGGTGAGGAT
>JAFDCC010000071.1 GCA_019312985.1 Deltaproteobacteria bacterium | reverse complement strand
TTCTCCTCCCAGCCGGTAAGCTCCATGAACTCGTGGATGAGCCCGTCGTCCTTCAGGAGGATATAGATCCGGATCAATTCATAGCTGATCCGCTTTTCAAGAATGGCAAGCTGGGACTTTATCTTTTCGGTGAGATCGAGATTGTCCTCTTCGATCATCTTGCGAAATCCAAAGTAGCGCTCGGCAATTTCGCGCTTCAGCTCAACGGCCAGGATATCTTCAAAGTTGGTTTTCATTGGCTGTGCCATGCCCTCCGGGCTGAACCATCATCTTTCAGGCTTTTCCGGCGCTGACGCTCCCGGCCTTATGGACGTGCAGCGTTTTCCATCCACCACCGCATGTGAACAGTACACCAGCAGTTTTTTCCGGCAATAATTTTTTGTCTGCCCCGACCCACAAAATCGTTCCGGCCGGACTGCAGGAAAAGGCGGCGGCAGCCCGCTGGCGGCAGCAGCGAAACCCGTTCAGCGGGTGGGATAATTTCGCTTGACAGAGGCAGACTATACGATCACTATCAATGGATCATGACCTCCTCTTTTGAACAAAAAGATGCCGTCCAGCGGGTCAAGGACGCGGCCCAGATCGTTGACATCATAGGCGAATGCGTCTCCCTGAAGCGGACCGGCGCCAACATGAAGGGCCTCTGTCCCTTCCACGCCGAGAAAACCCCCTCATTTATCGTCAACCCGGCCCGCCAGTCTTTCCACTGCTTCGGCTGCGGCGAAGGCGGCGACGTTCTCACCTTCATGGAGAAGTATTACAACCTGACCTTTTACGAGGCCTTGCAGCAACTGGCCCAGCGCTACCAGATCACCCTGCCGGAAAAACAGTGGACCCCTGAAGACCGGGGCAGGGCGGAAAAAAGGCAGAAGGTCTTTGATGCAAACGAGCGGGCCGCCAAGATGTACCACGAGTACCTCCTGCACCAAGCGGGGGCAACGGAAGCCCGGACCTACCTCGAAAAAAGGGGCATTCCCGCGGAGATTATCTCCGCCTTCAGGCTGGGCTATGCCCCTCCCGGCTGGGATTTTCTCAGCAACAAGGTAGCAAAATCATCGCTTACCCTGGCCGAGGCAGAAGAGGCAGGCCTGCTGGTCCGAAAGGAGCGGGGCGGCTTCTACGACCGATTCCGGGACAGGATCCTCTGCCCCATTTTTGACCTCACCGGCCGGGTGGTGGGCTTTGGCGGAAGGATCCTCGGTGAGGGCGAACCGAAATACCTTAACACACCGGAAACGCCCATCTTTGACAAAAGCCGGGTCCTCTTCGGCCTCTATCAGCACCGGGACACCATCCGCAAAACCCGCAGGGCAACGGTGGTGGAGGGCAATTTCGATCTCCTGGCCCTGGCCGCCTTCGGAGTGGACAATGTCGTGGCGCCTCTCGGCACCGCCCTGACCCGGGCCCAGATCCGTCTTTTAAAGGGGTATGCCGACGAGGTCACCCTCCTGTTCGACGGTGACGCAGCTGGCGTCATGGCCGCCATGCGGGCCGTGCCCCTCTTTCTTGCCGAGCAGGTTGCCGCCAGGGTTGCCCTGCTGCCCGCCATGCATGACCCGGACACTTACATCAGGGCCCACGGCAGGGAGGGTTTGGAAAAAAAGGTGCAAAACGCTCTCCCCATCCTGGAATTCGCCTTCGAGCACCTGAAGGACAAACATGGCCTGAACATGACCGGCAAGGGCAAAATCCTCGAAGAACTGGAGCCACTCATCCAGGCCTCGGGAAGCAGCCCGCTGCAGCAGTCAGTGCTGATCTCGGAATTCAGCAGCAAGCTCGGCCTCGACCCGGACCAGGTCATGCGCGGCTTCAAGCTGGCAGGGCGGAAAAAAGGCCCGGCAAAAACCGACAGCAGAACCGGTGATCCCTCTCCGGACCGGCGTGCCGACACCCCGATCCAGCTTTCAAGAATAGAGGCCCAGCTCCTGGAGTTTCTGATTTTTTATCCCCGCTTCCTGGGCCGGTTTCTCGAAGCCGGCATCGAGGAGGTCCTTGTTGCCGGCCCGGCAAAAAAGATTCTGGCGATGCTGCAGGACATGGCGGCGGAACCTGATAGAGCCGGCCCGGAGCAGCTCATGGCAAACCTGCCCGACGGGCCGGAACGTTCCCATGTCTCCCGCCTGCTTATCTCCTCCTCGTTTCTGCAGCACGACAATGAGGCAAAACCGCCGGAAGAGATGGCAGAGGAAGTCCTTATCTGGCTCATGCGCTACCGCTTCAATAAGGAGATCAGGGAACTGAGCGAGGAGATACGGACCGCGCAGCAGAACGGGGACGGGGAACGGCTCGAGGAGCTGCTCCACCGCAAGGTCGAACTGAACAAACGTTTGGCCGCGATGAGTGACGGAGGCGGCTAGGGTGGCAGCAATTCACTCCCTGCAGGCCTGGCTCGCGCTCCACCTTGCCCCCGGCATGGGACCCGTTACCTGTTGCAAACTGGTAGACCATTTCGGCAGCCCGGAAAAGGTGCTGGCCGCCCCCGTTGCCGAGCTTGCGGCGTTATGCCGCCTGCGGCGGGAAAGCAGAACTGCCCTGGGGGAAGGAAACAGAGATAACCTCCTGGAACAGGCACAGAAGGAGATTGACCGGGCCGCCGGCAAAAACGTCAGCCTCCTTGCCCTTGATGATCCGCGTTACCCCCCGCTGCTGAAAAACATCCATGACCCGCCTGCTGTCCTCTACGTCCTGGGAGACCCAAAAGCCTTGCAGGGCAAAAACATCGGCATGGTGGGGTCACGCGCCGCCTCGCATTACGGCAAAAGCATCGCGCTCCAGATGGCACAGGGCCTCGCCAACCGCGACTTTACCATTGTCAGCGGCATGGCCCTCGGCATTGACACCGCCGCCCACACCGGCGCCCTGGCCGCCAAAGGCAGGACAATCGCCGTACTGGGCTGCGGTCTTGACGTTATCTATCCGCCGGGGAACCGCAAGCTCTACAGTGAGATTAGCGCCTCCGGCGCTGTCGTCAGCGAATACCCTCTCGGAACACTGCCGGAAAGCTTCCGTTTCCCGGCCCGAAACCGGATCATCAGCGGCCTCTCCCTCGGGATCGTGGTGGTGGAGGCAGCCAAAAGGTCGGGTGCGCTGATTACGGCACAGAACGCCCTGGAACAAGGGCGGGAGGTTTTTGCCGTTCCCGGCCGTATTGATTCGGTAAAGAGCGCCGGGACCCACAGCCTTCTGCAGCAGGGGGCCAAGCTGGTCCAGGGGGTCAGCGATATTGCCGAGGAGTTTTCCCACCTGCACCAGCCTGTAAAGCGGGACCAGCCGCAACCGGACGGGGCGGAAAAAGCGGGGTCTGCGGCGTTGAGTTCAGAGGAAGCCGCCCTTTTTGCCTGCCTCGACGTCTACCCCAGGACTTTAGACGAAATCACGCGGGAGAGCGGCCTCACACCCCAGAAAAGCTGCGAGCTCCTCCTGCTTCTCGAGCTGAAAGGCGTTGCAGAGTCTCTCCCGGGCAATGCCTACCGAAAAACCTCCGCCCTGACCCGCTAAGCTTCAATTCCATTTTTCGTCTTTTTTTACCGTTTGAACATGGCAGGGATTCAGGGTATAAGGGAAATATAGAAACCCCAAGACCAATGTTGGACAGGCCGGACCTGTCCTTTTCTTCCCGAAAGGTGCAACATGTCTGACAGCAGCAAGGAAAAAACGCCCATGCCGCAAATCGGCCCCTATGTTTTTCCGGCACTCCTGGCAATCTTCGGCTTCTGGTGCTTCTATGACGGTTGGCTTACAAGCGCCCCTGGGATGCAAGAACACCTCATCCTGAACAGGGTTGCCAGCATCATTCTGCTGCCCTGGGCTCTCATAGATTTTATCCGGACGCGGCGGAAGGCACAAAGAGAAGAAGCCGCAGCAGCCGGGCAGAAGGCTGACACAGAATAACCCCCTCCTCCCCCCAGGACAATTCCGGGACCGCAAAGCACAAGCTCCCTGCCGCGAACCTGCATGCTCCCGCAACCAAGCGGTCTCTTCCAGCGCAGCGCACCATTTCCCACCTGTTTCCCGCAGCATACCTGGGCATTACAAATGGTTGACTTCCTGAATTTATTTAAGGATAATTGGTTTCCCTAACCGCGATTTTGTCAGGAAGGCGGCACAAACAAGACAGGAGATGTTTTCCGGCACATTGCGATCCTGTCTTGTCAGTGTGCGGCCCATCCGGCGCAAAACGGTTTTCCCGACAAGTACCATGGACGGTCTCCATGAAAACCGGTATAGCCACCACAATTTTTCTCCTGACTGTTTTCCTTACGACACTCCTTTACTACCTCAAGTTTGTCCGCAAAGAAGACCCCGTCGATTTTATTGCAAGAAAATCAATTTTCATTACCGCCGCGCTGACGGGGCTGGTCTTCTTTGGTTTTCTTCTTTTCGGCTTTAATATCGTTTTGCTTTTTCTGGCGTTTCTGCTTCTCTTCTTTCTGCTGTTAACAGACAGTTAAACTCCCCGGGGGGAACGAAAGGGCGGGAATTACGATGCGTGCCTGTTCGCCTGCACCTCCGTCACTACTCAATTGATTTTTGTCGCATTTTGACATTCTTCCCCATCCCGGGTTTGTTTTTGTCGCATTCCTGCAAATCCTGCAATTTCAGAACACTACCATTTCCCGGACTGCCACAATGTAGAAATGTATTTGTAATCATTATAAAAAATAAAAGAAAACCATTGACACATCCGTATAAATACCTATATTAAAGGGTGACCCTCGCGTTTGTATTTATACGGACAGAATGGAGGGGCAATTAACACGCAAGGAGGCGAAAAAGGACAATGCAATTTTTTGATAAGATTCTCGGCAAATTACTGTATCTGTTGATTATAGCACTTTTTTTGTTTGAGTTCTCAGCCGGACTTGCCATAGCACATCTGGATGCCGTTTATGAGTGTCATGCCTGTTCCTGCGAATTAAGTCGTCATACGGCAGAATAACATTTCTGCTTTTTTCTGTTGCACAAGGAACTGCCCGCCCCGGGCAGTTCTTTTTTTTTTGCCCGTCGCCAGGAAAAAAACCAAGCAGGAGGCTAAATGGAATGGTCAGGGATTATTTTTCCGTGTACTATTTTTAAAGCAAGGCAGACGAAAAAAAACAGGAAAACCGCAAAAGGACGCCGGCATGGCGCCAGGCCTCCAGCGTTTCACAAATTCCGTGACAACGGGCCCACAAAACACCACGAGGAAAACCATGGACCAAGACGACGAGAAAATCCTTTTTGACTATGCCGACAAGTTTATCAACCTGGCCAACGAGCTGGCCCGATCCGACACATCCGGCCGGGTTGGCATGGCAATCAGGTTCGCCGCCGCCCGCTTCAGTGTTTTTGAAGCATCAACCCAGACAGCATCCCTTGCCGCAGAAAAGGACACGTACCTGCCGCAGATCGCCGAAGACTTTCAAAAGGTGCTCGAGTATAACTTTGAGGACTACGTCAGAATCCTCGCCGACCAGAAACACTGACGCTGAGCATCGCGGTCTTTCCAGCCGGTGAACCAGTATAAGCCCCACCGCTGTGTGCATCCCTGCCTGGTCCGGTCTGCTTCAGGAAGAAATCGTGCCTCC
>JAFDCC010000070.1 GCA_019312985.1 Deltaproteobacteria bacterium | reverse complement strand
TGTTGACTGAAGCAAGCAAATGAGCCAGGTTTTCCAGGGAGCATTTTTCTTCGTGGGTTGCGATGTAGGACAAAACCGGGTTGCCGGGCGCCATGAGGTCCGAACGGCGCAGGAGATTTCTGCCGGCGATCTTTTCAAGATCAGCGGTGTCCCAACACTTCAACAGGGAACAGTCGAGGGGGCGGTGCTGGGAAATGGTGCATTCAGCTTCCTTTTTTTGAAAGAAAAGACAGGTCCACTCGGCGCCGCTGCCCTTCAGCTTGATGATCTCCGAGGCGGCCGGTTCGGGTTTTTCGCCGCCCAGGCTGAAGACCGGCTCCCCCCGGCGGATGGTGACAAGATGTTCCGGCCGCAGCCGGCTGCTTTCCAGCAGGGGCCGGTCCTCGGTATGGAGGGACGGGCCGCCCTTGACGCAGCATGTGCCGCACCGGTCACATGCTTTTTTTGTGCCGCTTTCCTGCATGGTGGAGTTTCCTGTTCTGTATCTTTAGAGTTCTGCCCCGCAGTATTTGCAGAAAGTCGCATCACTGTCATGGCCTTCCGCGCTGCAGCTCCGGCATGAACGGGTCGTGTGCCTGCCTGAAACGTGCGACAGCTCAACGGTGACAATCCCGGTGGGTACGGCAATAATACTGTAGCCGAGAATCATGATAAAGGCAGCCAGCAGCTGGC
This sequence comes from Deltaproteobacteria bacterium, assembly GCA_019312985.1. GTDB lineage: Bacteria > Desulfobacterota > Desulfobulbia > Desulfobulbales > BM004 > BM004. Next base: position 3,735 of record JAFDCC010000070.1, on the reverse strand, counting down.
CGACACTGGTCTGCGGTGAAATGTCGCCATAGCCAACGGTTGTCAGGGTGACAATGGCCCAGTAAATGGAGCGGGGAATGCTGGTAAAACCGTTTTCGCTCCCTTCAATGAGATACATGAGGGAACCGAGAATAATGATCACCGTCAAAACGGTGAAGAGAAAGACGAAGATCTTTCTGCCGCTTGCCTTAAGGGCCTTCAGGAGCAGAACCGCCTCACCCATGTACTGAACCAGCTTCAGGACCCGGAAAATTCGCAGTATCCGTAAGATGCGGATGACGAGAAGGTACTTGGTGCCGGGAATAAGAAGGCTTAAATAGGTCGGGATAATGGCCAGGAGATCGACGATGCCGAAAAAACTGGTGGCATAAAGGCGGGGCCGGTCGACGCAGCTGAGGCGCAGGAAGTACTCAACCGTGAAGAGAAGCGTAAAGAACCATTCGACCCCGTTGAGAAAAGATCCGTAGCGGCTGCTGATGGAGCTGACACTGTCGAGCATCACCGCAAAAACACTGGCAATGATAGACGCGATGAGGAGAATGTCAAACCATTTGCCGGCCGGGGTCTCTGCCTCGAAAATCACGGCATGCAGAAAATTGCGCCAGTGGGCTCTCTGTTCAGATTCAGCATTCATGGCCGTCTGGTTTGTCTGCAGGACCCATTCGTACCGGGGCCATTATATCATGTTCCGCCATTGAGAAGTTCCCGGGCGGCCTGGACTACCGATTCGGCAGTGATGCCAAAGTTCGTATACAGTTCATCCATGGGTGCTGACGCCCCGAAGTGATCGAGGCCGATGACCCGGCCGCCTGCGCCGACGTATTTATGCCACCCCTGGGTTGCACCGGCCTCTATGGCGATCCGGGCCGTAACGTTTTCCGGGAGCACCGTCTTCCGGTACTCCTCGGGCTGGGCATCGAAAAGTTCCCAGCTCGGCATGGAGACGACCCGGGCGGCCGTGCCCTCATCAGCGAGAGTTTCGGCGGCAGCGAGGGCAAGTTTGATTTCTGAGCCGCTCGCCAGGAGAAGGACGTCAGGAGGCGTATCGGAATCCTTGAGAGTATAGCCGCCGCGGTGCAGCAGGTTTGCCGGGGCAAAGACAGATCGGTCGAGGGTGGGCACCGACTGGCGCGTCAGGGCAAGGACGGTCGGACCGCGGTTGTTTTTGACGGCGAATTTCCAGGCCTCCGCGGTTTCGTTGGCATCTGCCGGCCGGAGTACGACAAGATTGGGCATGGCTCGCAGGGAAGCCAAATGTTCAACGGGCCGATGCGTAGGGCCGTCCTCGCCGAGGCCGATACTGTCGTGGGTCAGGACATAGATCACCTGTTGCTTCATAAGGCAGGCAAGGCGTATCGCCGGCCGCATGTAATCGGAGAAAATCAGGAAGGTACCGCCGTAGGGGATAAAGCCGTCGTGCAGGGCCATGCCGTTCAGGACGCCGGTCATGCCGAACTCCCGGACGCCGAAATGGATATTTCGCTGGTCATAGGAACCTGCCTGGAAACCGTTTTCACTCTCAATCAATGTCTTGTTGGAAGGGGCCAGGTCGGCGGAACCGCCCATCAGGGCCGGGACTTTGTTGCCAATGGCGTTCAGCACGATGCCGGAGGAGACGCGCGTCGCCTTGCCTTTGGGATCGGCCGGGAAAACGGGAATATCGGCGTCCCAGTCGGGGGGCAGTTCGCCTTTCAGCTGCTTTTCAAAGCGAATACCCTCTTCGGGAAAGGCAGCGAGGTAGTTGCGAAAGGATGCGGTCCAGGACTCCTCCAGCGCCAGTCCCCGCGTCACGGACTGTCTGAAATGGGTCAGGACCTCGTCCGGGATGTAAAAGAGTGGTTCCTGTGGCCACCCGAGGTTTTCCTTGGTCAGCATTCTTTCCTCATCGCCGAGGGGCTCGCCATGGGCCTTGGCCGTATCCTGGCGATTGGGGCTGCCGAAGCCGATGGATGTCCGGACGGCGATCAGCGATGGCCGGTCCGTTTCATCCCGGGCCGCCTCGAGAGCCTTCTCAATGGCATCGAGGTCATTGCCGTTTGCAACCTGCTGTACGTGCCAGTCATAGGAGGCAAAACGGTCCAGGCGATTCTCGGTAAAGGCGAGATCGGTCCCGCCTTCAATGGAAATATGGTTGTCATCATAAAGGTAGACAAGCTTACCCAGTTTGAGGTGCCCTGCCAGGGAGGCAGCCTCGTGGGATATACCCTCCATCAGGTCGCCGTCGCTGACAATGGCGTAGGTGTAGTGGTCGACCACCGTATGCCCCGGCCTGTTGTACCGGGCCGCCAGGTGACGCTCGGCGATGGCCATGCCGACCCCGGTGGCAAACCCCTGGCCGAGAGGACCGGTAGTGGTTTCCACCCCCGGCGTGTCGCCGTATTCGGGATGCCCCGGTGTTTTGCTTTTCCACTGGCGGAAATTTTTTATTTCATCCAGGGACAGGTCGTAGCCGCTTAAGTGGAGGAGGCTGTAAATGAGCATGGAACCGTGACCGGCAGATAAGACGAACCGGTCCCTGTCGGGCCAGCCGGGGTTGCGGGGGCTGTGGCGCAGGAATTTTGTCCAGAGGATATACGCCATGGGAGCTGCGCCCATGGGCATGCCGGGGTGCCCGGAGTTGGCCTGTTGAACCGCGTCAACAGCGAGAAAACGGATGGTATTGATGCAGCGATCATCAAGGGAATTCGTGTGTGTGGTCATTGACTGCCTCGAAGGAAGATTTTTGGGTAAATGGTAAATGTGAAGTCAGGGTTTTGTTATGTATCGCATTACAACATATTTCTCAAGTGGCTATTCAACCTTTCTTAAGTCAGCCTCCGCTCTTTTGAGATTATTTTGAATGCGCCGGTCATTCGGCAGGACTGACAAGGCTTTTCTGTAATGGACCAGGGCACCGGAAAGATTGCCCTGTTCGGCCAGGATATTGCCAAAGTAGAAATGGGCTTTTGGATGCAGGGGCTGCAGTTCCAGGACCCTTGTAAAGTGATGGACCGCTTCCGCGGTTCTCTGCTGCTTATAAAAGAGGAGGCCAAGGTTGTAATGGGCTGACACCGAGGCCTGGTCTAAGCTCAAAGCCTCCAGCAGATGAGACTCCGCCGCCGGCAGGTTATTCATTTTTGCCAGGGTTATGCCATAGCCCATGTGGGCCGATTTATAACCAGGGGCAATTTCCAGGGCTTTTTTGAAGTGGCCGGCCGCCCCGGGAAGATCCCCCCCGGCCGAATAAATGTTGCCGAGCATGGTATGGGCAACGTAGTTATTTTCCGTGACGGAAATTGTGTGCGAAAAAAGGGTGAAGGAATCCTTCCAGTAGGCAATCTGGCGCCAGGAGAGAACAGAGAGGAAAAGTGTTACCAGGAGAGAAATTCCTGTCAGGAGAAATTTCCTGTAACGGAAGAAGTGTGCCATCTCATGGAAACCCCAGACACAGGTTATGAAGAGGCCGATCATGGGAATGTAGGTAAACCTGTCAGCCATGGCCTGGGGACCGACCTGCACCAGGCCGATGACCGGGAAAATGCTTATGGCATACCAGAGCCAGCCGAAAAGGATGTACGGCCTGGTATGTCGGACAGCAAAGGCGGTCCAGCTGATTGCAAGCAGAATGAGGCCGGCGGCGATGGCCTTGCCGCTTGGAACTGTGGCAGGAAACGGATAAAGCGCAGCAAGGTCAATAGGGAAAAACATCTTTTTTATGTAGACAAGGTAGGAGATCAGTGCGTTTGCGCCACGCAT
>JAFDCC010000069.1 GCA_019312985.1 Deltaproteobacteria bacterium | reverse complement strand
TGCAGCGACAAAACGCACAAACCATGTCAACCTGTTTAACATGCTGAAAATATAATATAAAAATAAAAATAAAACTGTGGCCGCCACAACGCTGCAGTAAGTCTTGCGGCTCGGGGAGATTGAAAATATAGAACAAAGAAACTTGTGTGTCAAAGAAAAAGAGACCACAAGATGTAGTATGTTTGCAATGATTGGAACAAACCCAGACAGGGGGTGGATTTGTGCGGTTAAAAAAAATAAGCGGGCTCGAAAGGCGGCTTTTTTTTGGGGGGGTGAATTGCCATTTTCAGGCAGAAAAGATGTTCATCCGAGGAGCGTGATAAAGAGCATACCGACAAACATAAGGAGGGTGCCGAGCCCCCGGTACTTGATGTTTGCCTCCCGGAGGATGAGCCAGCTTAAAAGGACGGCGAAAAGTATGCTGCTTCTTTTCACCGCCACCATATAAACCGCGGTGGCATTGACTATTGCCAGACTGTGAAAACTGATATGTATCATGAGCAGGGTGCCGAGCCAGATGCCCCTTGGGGTGTTGCGGCGAATTTTGCGCCAGTCTATGCGGCGGAACAGGGAAAAACCTCCAAGGACAATGAGGTTGAACACGAGAAAGAAGGTGTAGGAAAAGAAGAGCGGCGATGAATGGAGAATGGCCTTTTTGCCGATGACTGCCGCAAAGGAAAAGAGAATGGCGACAATCAACATGAGCCAGGAGCCCTTTTCTCTGGCAAAGGCGGACAGTGGGGCGAGCATACCGCCCTGGTTCCTGGTGAAATGGAGCAGGTAGCCTCCCAGCACAATGAGCACGATGCCGATTGCGCCCCAGATATTTACGGTCTCGGCGAGGATAAAGAATCCGGTCAGTATCATGAATACAGGGGTGAAGGCCAGAAAGGGAACCGATAAGGATATGGGGGAAATCTTTATGGCGTACAGGTAGAGAACATAGGCAATGATATTGATGGGGATGGAGATGAAAAAAGACCACCAGAAGGTCTGGTCAAGGGGCGGCATTTCAACAAGGAGAGATCCGAGGAGAAAATAGGGCAGGGCCCAGGCAAGCTCCAGGACTGCTATTTCGGGCGGATCAATCTCTTTGTAGGTTTTGATCGAGACGTCCCGGGCAGCGACGGACATGGCGGTAGCAAGGGCCAGGAAAAACCAGAGCATGATCGATACGGTCTCCTGTTGAAGGAAAATGAGGACAAACCGTTAAAACCGCTTTTCAATGTAAGCCTGGATCTCCTGCAGTGTGGCAGCAGGATTTTCCGAGAGGTACCCGGCTATGACGTTGGCGGTAAAAGCAGCTGAAATGGATGTGCCGGCATACAGCCCCGGGTCGCCCCGGTGCCCCACCGGCAGGGTGGCGAATCCGGGCGCATAAAGCGCGACAAAATCGCCGTGGTTGGAATTCTCCCAGTGTTTGCCATGGGGTTCCAGGGCGCCGACGCCGATAACGGCAGGGTAGGCGGCCGGGTACACGGGCCGCCCGGTCGGCTCGTTGCCCGCAGATGCAACAATGACGAGGCCCCTATTGCTTGCGGCGGCAAAGGTTTTTTCCAGAAAGTCGCTTCTGGTCTCACTGCCCCAGCTCAAACTCAGGACCCTGGCATTGTTTTCCAGGGCAAAGTCCACGGCAGCCATGATATTCAGGTCGGTGGTAAAGCCGTTGTCATCAAATGTTCTTATTGGAATAATCGGGAGAGGAGAGCCGGTTGTATACTCTGCACCATACGGCTTTACAAGGCCAGAGGCGATAAATGCCATCTGGGTACCATGACCGAGGGTGTCGGTGAGCGGTTTATCCGGGTTCGTTATGTCGCGGGATGAAAGGACAAGCCTCTCCAGGTTGCTGTTTTGGGCCATGCCGCTGTCCAGAATGGCTATGGCGGCCCTCTTGTCTGCAGGGTCATATGCGCCGGCATCGAGGACAGCCGGTGATTTTCCGCCCTTGTAATACACTGGCGGCTGCATGGGATAGGCATAGTTTGGCTGCGCTATTTCGAGGCCAAGGATTTTCTTTATGACCCGGGATATGGCAAAAACATCACTGTTAACCGGAAGGAGAACCTTTACCAGGTTTCCCGCCCCGGAAATTTCCACCAGAATTCCTCCATACGCTTCGATAACATCGAGAAGTTCTTTCCGGGACATGCCGGAGGGAAGCTGCAGGATAATTTCCCCTCTGACATGGTAAACGCCTTCATCGTTTTTTGTTATGACCGTTTGTCTTGCCGGCGGCAGGGGTTTCATGTGCTTTTTTCTGCCGGACTGGAAAACCTGGATCTCTGCGAGGCGGATGAAGGTTCCACCGCTATCGAGCGTGGCCTCCTCCCAGAGGAGAGAGTAACTTGCAGGCTTCAAAAGTGTTTCCAGGCCCTGCTCCATGGGCCTTGCCGTAAAGGTGGCGCTGACAGAAGGGTTGATCGCCGGATCAATCTTCACCGTGATGCCCTCGGCGGCGAGTTCGCGGAGAATATTCTGCAGCGGTGTGTTGACGGCGGTGACAGTGAGGGTGTTGCCGGCAAGATCAACAGAGATCAGACCGGCGGAAGAAAGCCCCGGAGTGCAGAGGAACAGGATGGAAAGAAAACAATATGAAAGGAATAGTATGGTGCGCATCGGTGTATTCTCAAGAGGCTGTTCTGGCTTTTATTCGCTATTTCACTATAAGACATATGAAGGCGGGAAGAAAGCTGTCACCTCGCAAATCCATCGGCCTAAAAGAGAGGGGGCGCAGTAAAAAAAAAGGACGGCTGCAGGTGCAGCCGTCCCGATGATGCAGTCATAACAAAGAGTCTTACTTGATTACGATGGTAACGATGTTGGCCACGACGCGGCGGTTTCTCATTCTGCCCGCATCTGTTGCATTGGTGGCAACCGGTTTTGTTTCGCCGTAGCCCACCGTTGTTAACCTGGCTCCATCGATATTGAATTTTTCAACGAGGTATTTCCTGACACTTTCCGCCCTTCTTTCCGAAAGCCGCTGGTTGTATTGTTCCGAACCGATACTTTCGGTATGGCCCTCAAGCACCCCGGTAGTTTTGGGATAAGCCTGCAGGAAGGCGGCCACCCTGGCAATTTCGTCGTGGAACTGGGGCTTTACTTTGGCCTTGTCAAAGTCAAACTCGACCAGCAGCGTGATCGAAACCTTTTCAGGAATCGGCACCGGGCAGCCGTCCTTGTCAACCTTCACGCCCTTCGGGGTATTGGGGCATTTGTCAACACTGTCGAGCACGCCGTCGCCGTCACTGTCAAGGTCCACTTTTTTCGGCGGCGCTTTCTTCGGTGCCTTTTCAAGGAAAACCGCAGTGACAAAGTCGGCCATGCCTTCCGCATTTCCAACCGTTGACAAACCATCTGAAAGGGTTCTGCTGTGAAGTTTATCAGCCTCTGTGGCAAAACCGCATTGACCCGCCTCAGCAATTTGTTCCATGGTCATTCTGCCTTTCGTGTTATCGCCAAGGAGAACGGTGTATATGCATATATTTTCACCGTAACGCTCCTTCATTGCAGTTGCCGCGGCTACCGGGTCCGGTTTGTCGGTATTAAACCCGTCGCTGAAAAGAATGACCGCTGTTTTTCCGCGTGCGCCCTGCAGGTCATCACTGGCAAACGAAATTGCATCACCAATCGGTGTTAAGCCGTCCCAGATACTTGCACTTACCCCATCCACTGCGTTTTGCAGGTCCGACTTGGAGAATTTACTCATGCCGTATAACAGGTTTGTTTCATACTTGGCCGGACCGAATGCACGCATGCCGGCTTGAACATCAAAATCGTCGGGCAGGGAACTGTTAATGCAACTCACCAGATCTTTTGCCAGAAGCTGTTTTGTGGGTTCCTGTGAAAACAGCCCGCCGAGTTTTTCATTCATGGAAGAAGATGCGTCGAAGAGGATGAGGAAATTATCAACCTTTTTCCGGTATTCACCACTTTTGGTCATTGCATCGACATCCTGGGTCATGCAGGTGATATCGGCCGAAGTCCTTGATGATAAACCGGCACATCCGGACACGGCAAATCCGAAGAACAGTAGCATAAAGCCTGCCAGAACATGTTTTAGTTTCATGTCTCCCTCCTTTGCATTGATGGTGAATGAGATGTTGTAAAAGCAAAACACCCAATACTGTTACTTGAGAAGATACAGTAAATAAACGGCCAGTTTTTCACAGTGATTGTTAAGTAATTATATCTGCCGGTAAAAATCAATTAATTTATTTGAAATATTCAAATATTTTCTTTGCCGGTCACGTAAAGCATTCCGACAAACAACTAATCATCCAATTCTGTTACATGGATTTCCTCTTTCGGCCTGAAAAGGTTTCGCAGCACCGAAAAAATTTTCACAACACCGCGCCAGATCTTTGGCAGCAGGATTGCTATCAGGACAATGAAGATGAGCAGTAATACCATGAAGAGCAGCGGATAATGAAGTGCGGTCCAGAGACCGGCTATGACAACAGCATCTTCTCCAAGGGATGCCAGCCAGTTGGTAAACGGCTCGGGCGAGGTATTGATAAGGACCCTGGCCCCCGACTTGGTGACGTGCGTCGCGGCTGCAAGGCTGCCGCCGAGAAGAGCGGCGGCAACGGCCACGGGCGGGTTGACTTCCCCGACTGCCGCTGCAGCCAGCAGGGCTCCCAGGGGAATCCTGATAAAGGTGTGCACCGTATCCCAGCCGTTGTCAACGCCGGGGATCTTGTCCGCAAAAAATTCGACAGCATACATGACAGCGGCCGCCGTTATAACAAGAGGGTCTGTAAGGATCATGAGGTCCGGGGGCAGGGTAATATTGGCGGTGGCGCCCAGAACGCCGAGGACAAGGATGGCGGCATAGAGGTTTATGCCGCTGGCCCAGGCAACTCCCATGGTCAGGGCTATGGTCTTTATAATTGGTTCAAGTTGTTCCATGACCCTGTTTCATGTTATTTTTCAGTACCTCGGGTGCCTTAACTTCCCGGCAGTTCAGGTCATAATGGTCAAGGGAATTCCGGGCGGCCTGCAGGGCCTGGCCTGCCAGGTCGCATCCCTTGACATCGGGAAGGTCTCTGCCGAGTATGATATCCATGATCTCGGATGGTTTCAGTCCATTGAGCGGCCCGGACGGGACATATCCCTGCAATTTGCCCTCGACGGGACGAAGAAGGCCGCCGCGGACGAGGTCATTGACAAGCTGTAAGCCCGCTTTTTCCGTTTGGTTCAGCTTCCGGGCCAGCGAGCGCCGCTCAGTTACTTTTCTGTCCCGGTAATCTTCAAGGGCAGCCTCCATTATATCAAAGGCAAGGGCCAGGCGCGCGGCCGGTGTCAGGAAATGTGTCTTCCACTGGTAGTGCCTGCTGGTCTGGACGGCAAAGGAGACCTCGGCGCCGAGAAGAAAGACCACCCAGGCCACGTAGATCCAGAGAAAGAAGAGCGGCAGGGTGGCAAAGGAACCGTAGATCGCATTGTACTTCGCCACGCCTATCTGCATTTTTACATAGATGACCTGGACCCAGAACCAGGTCAATCCTCCAAAGAGTCCTCCTGCCAGGGCCGGCAGGACCGCAACCCGGATATTGGGCAGAAACTGATAGAGAAGGGTAAAGGTGATGACAAGCATGCCGACCGGAAGAGCCTTCAGAAAAAATTTCCCGATCCAGAGGACAGGGAGAAAGTTCTGGATATGGTTATGAAGGGCAGGGCTCTGCAGGGTTGCCGAGGTGGCCAGGGCCAGGTTGATGCTCAAGGGGAGGAGAATCATCAGGGCCATGTAGTCTATGACCTTTCTGCCGAGGGCACGGCCGGTTGTCGTCTGCCAGATGACATTCATGGACTGCTCAATGGAGCCCAGCACACCGAGGGCGGCAAGGACCATGCCGATAATGCCGACGGTCCCGAGGGTGGTGAAGTCGGTACGGTCGACATAATCAAAAACCTGGTCAACCGCTTTCCGGAGGTGGGAGGTCAGGCCGGCGGCCTGTGCCGCGTCTGCATTCTGAACCTTGCCGGTTTCCTTCAGGCCTTCAGCAACGGAACCTGTTTCCGCTCCGGAGGATGAAGGCAGGGCTGCTTCAGGCGAAGACTCGGGTGCAAACTGTTCAATAAATGAATAAGCCGCCTGGCGCATCTGGTCGCCTGCACCCAGCCCCTTGAGAACAGCGGTTCCAAGGGCAAGCATGGGGACGAGCGACAGGACAACGGTAAAGGTCAGGGCGCTTGCCCGCAGCGTTATACGGTCGCGTTGCGATTCCCGGATCACAATAAAAATGATGCGGAGAACACCACGGGCCAGGCCAAGCCAGAAACTGTCACCATCCTCGGGAGGATGCCAGACCCAGTTGCAGAAATGCTGCCACAGCAGGGCTGCTTTTTCCGTGAGGCCCATGACATGTTCCGGCGGGGCCGGGGAATTGGCGCTTTGTGTTTCGTTCATGGAGGAAACCGGAAGATTATTTGCCGAACAAGCCCTTAATGATTTTTTCCGGGGAGGCTTTTTCCCCTGAATCTCCCCCGGAACCATTCAACTGCTTCAGCAGTTCCTTCTGGACAGATTTCTGCAGCTGCTCCTGTACCCCCTGCATGTCAAGGGCGGGCTTCGGGCTCTGCAGAGTACCGGCCAGCTTGAGACGGAGGGTCGAGTCGCCGTCTTCACCTGTCAGGTACTTGGCGAAGGATGCCTTTGACCGCAGCCTGTCAGCCAGGGCTTGGGAGAGATGCAGTGTCAAAGGCATGTTCAGGCTGCCGTCCAGGCCGATGGTGCCTTCCGCCTCAACATCGAGGTCGTCACCCTGCATCTTTGTTTTTAACTTGACCTTGCCGCCCTCGACAATGGTGAAGGTGCCAGACATATCCTTGTACGTGATGTTGTTCAGTTCCTGTAAACCCAGGAGGGTGGCAACCGAAGCGGTTACTGCTGCTCCCTTGATGCCGCCCTGGCTGAGTTTGAACGATCCGTCGGCATTCAGGGCCTTGCTGATCTGCTGCCAGGTGGTGCCTGCTCCCGAGAAGGTCATGCTCGACTGGAGCGAGCCGCTCAGTATGCCGGCAAGCTTTTTGACCAGCGCACCACTGAAATCTCCCGCCTGCATCGACTGCAGGCAAAGTTCCCCGTTATAGGCGAGTCCCGGCCGGTTCATGTCGACGATCATGCTTGAGTGCAGCCTGCCGCCGTAGGCTCCCGCAGAAAGCTCCCTGACAGTCAGAATTCCCTCGGCCAGGTCGAATGTCAGGGAAAAATCCCGGGCAGCAAGATTTTTGTACAAGGCCCGGTCAACTTTTACACTGCCCCGGGCCACGAGCCCTTTTGGCAGGGAGTCGGCAATGACATCGCCGGAACCGCCCGGAGATGGACCGGTTTTCTTTGGAGGAGTGTCTTTTTTCTGGGGCAGGCCGGCAGCGATTGCCAGGAGCTTGTCAATATTGAGGGACTTGCTGCTGATCTGG
>JAFDCC010000068.1 GCA_019312985.1 Deltaproteobacteria bacterium | reverse complement strand
GGCAACGTTGCCGCCATGCATACTTTTGGCAACCGTTTCCCCGGGCCGCAGGTCCAGTGTAAACCAACGGTTCCGCTGTCCGGAAAATGCCAGCAGCCTGTCTTCCCTTGCCAGGAGAAACACGTCGGTGGCAATTTCTTCGCTGGACGAAGTTCCGGGCAGAAAGAGGGAAAACAGAACCAAAAGATACAGACAGGGGCGCAGCGTTTTCTTTATGGCAGAAGGTACAGGCATGATTTTATTTATTGGAAAAAAATCCGCAGCATCAGCAGAATCAGGATGCCGACCGAAAAACAGAAAAAGTGGAGAACGTTTTTCAGGAGATTTTCGTGCTTGTTTACCTCGGGGACCAGGTCCGAGGCGCCGATATAGATAAAATTTCCCGCGGCAAAGGGGATCAGGAAGTAAATCCAGCTGCTGAAAGAAAAGGCGTAGGTAAGGAGGCCGCCGAGCAGGAAGGTCGAGGCTGATAAAACGTTCAGGAGCAGGGCCTTTTTGCGGGACCAGCCGCCATGAACAAGAACCCCGAAATCCCCCAGTTCCTGGGGGATTTCATGGGCTGCGGCGGCAAGCCAGGTGGAGATGCCGAGCCGGATGTCGATGAGAAAGGAGGCTGCCACCGCTATGCCGCCGATGAAGTTGTGGATGCCGTCGCCGATGAGGATGAGATAGGTCTGCGGTTTGCGGCAGTGCGTCTCCCCCCGGTGGCAATGGTGCCAGTGGAGCAGCTGCTCAAGGAGGAGGAAAAAGGCAAAACCCGCGACCACATAGATATAGACGGACAGTTCGGTCCCGGTTTTTTCCACGGACTCCGGGATCATGTGAAAGAAGGCGCCGCCGAGAAGTGAACCGGCCGAAAGGGCAACGAGGGGCAGGAGTAGACGGTGCAGGTTTTTTTCGCTGAGGGACAGGGTTGCCACCCCGGCAAGGGCCAGGATGCACATCAGCAGGCTGCTGCCAATTATCCAGAAAAGGGTCGTAATATCGCTTGTCATGCCAGGTTTTATACCGGTGTATGCCTGAAACTGCAAACAATTCGACCGCCGGTGAAACTGTTCTCCAGCAATCTTCAGTGAAAAAATATAAATTTATTAACAATATCAAAAAAGTGGGGAAAATTAAAGCCTGTAATGATTTTGTCGAGGCGCGGAGATGGTGAGGAAAAAGAACGGCGCCGGTATGTGCCGGCGCCGTTCTTCAGGAGCCTCTCTCATATCTTCAGCAGGGGGGAAGGAAGACAGCGGGAGGTTGTGATATTTTCAGGCTTTCCGGATCAGAACGGACCAGGTTCCATCTGCAAGCTGCTCCTGCGAAAGAATTTCATGGCCCTCGCGGATGACTGAGCGGGGCACGTTGTTGATCGGCGGCCCGTTGTCGAGAATAAGCCCGAGGATTTGGCCGGACTCCATTTTGGCAAAGGCAACCTTTGTTTTTACCAGGTTCATGGGACAGCCTACCCCTTTGAGATCCTGGAAGACATCTGCTCTGATCGCTGTTTTCATTTTTCTGCTCCGATAATTTCAAGGTGATCCTGTAAAACAGTTTCGCCGGTAATGGTAAATGAATGTACCGTCGGGAGGTTTCCGGCCAGGGAGACAATGACATAGCTCAGGCCGGGGTCATAGGCGAGCCTGATGTCCTCTGCCGAGGGGTAGGCATCGCTTTCCGGGTGACTGTGATAAACCGCCCTGATGCTGAAGCCTTCGGTCCGGCAGTTTCGCACCGCGGCAAACTGCTCTGCCGGGTCCATGGCATAGTGGACCGGGGAGGCGTCGACGTTCCTCATGGCAATGCTTCTGCAGATAATCCCGTCCTTTGCCGCCAGATAGCCGCATGCTTCCAGGGGGGCTTCCGCCCGGCCGTGGGCGATTATTTCGTCAACTGTCTCTTTGGTAATTTTCATCACGCTTCCCTGGCAGCCTTACTGCACAGTGCATACGGTTCTCTCCACGTCCGCCAGCTCGGTTATCACCGGGTGCGGCCCGCAGAGCGGGCAACTTTCCTGTTTTTTCAGCCTGATCCTGCGGAAAGCCATGGTGCGGGCATCAAAGGTCAGGAGGGTGTTGGTGAGAAGTTCGCCTGCCCCGGTGATATGCTTCAGGGCCTCGGCAGCCTGTATGGTCCCGAGCATGCCGGCGACGGCGCCGAGAACGCCGGCCTGGGCGCATGAGGGGACCGCATCGGGCGGCGGCGGGCTGCGGAAACTGCAGCGGTAGCATGCCGTCTGCCCCGGCACCACAGTCATGGTCTGGCCGTTGAACCGGAGTATACCGCCGTGGGAAAACGGGATGTTGAGAAAGACGCACGCGTCATTGACAAGAAATTTTGTCGGGAAATTATCGGTTCCGTCGATCACGAAGTCATACCCCGCAAGAATTTTTCTGATGTTGGCGGCACAGAGGTATTCCCGGTAGGTTCTGACCTCGACGTCGGGGTTGATCGCCTGCATTTTTGCCGCCGCCGATTCCACCTTGGCAGCGCCGATGTCCGCGCTGAAGTGGGCAATCTGCCGCTGCAGGTTCGACACCTCGACAACGTCACTGTCCACGATGCCGATGGTCCCCACCCCGGCGGCAGCCAGGTAGAGGGCGGCGGGGGAGCCGAGGCCGCCGGCGCCGACGATGATCACTTTTGCCTGCAGCAGTTTTTCCTGCCCGGCAACGCCGACATCGTCGAGCAGGATGTGGCGGCTGTAACGCTCCAGTTGTTCTTCGGTAAAATCAATCATAGTTTTTCCAACCCCTCTTCCAGGTCCGCCAGTATGTCTTTTTCGTCTTCAATGCCGACGGAGAGGCGGATCATTGTTTCCCTTACACCCATTTGCTCCCTTCTTTCCCGGGAATACTCGCAGAAAATGGTGGAAGCCGGGTGCAGGACCAGTGTTTTGTTGTCGTTGACGTTTGAGGCCCGCCTGATCAGTTGCAGTCGGTTTATAAGGGCAAAGCAGGCGTCACGGCTCTGCAGGTCAAAGGTGAGTATTCCCCCGAAGCGGCCGGAGAATTGTTGAGCAGCAACCCCGTGATGCGGTGATTCCTCGAGGCCGGGGTAGTTGACGGCGGCAATCCTTTTGTGCCGGGCAAGGTAGCGGGCGACGGCGAGAGCATTGGCGCAGCTCTTTTCGATCCGCAGACTCATGGTTTCGAGCCCGAGGCTGTGCAGGTAGGCGTGGTGGGGAGCGAGGCATGCGCCGATGTTGCGGTATACCTCCCGCCGCAGAGCGCCGCAGAGTGCCATCGGCCCCATTTGTGCAGCCCACTCCGCCAGGCGCGGCGACCTTCGCCAGTCGAAATTGCCGTTGTCAATGATGACACCGCCGACTGTGGTGGCGCCCCCGGATATATATTTTGTACTGGAGAGCACCTCTATGCTGGCGCCGAAATCCTTTGACCGGAAAAGGTACGGTGTCGAAACGGTATTGTCGACCAGAAGGGGTACCCCCTTCTCCGAGGCGATGGCGGCAATTTTTCGTATAGCGGCAACCTCCAGCTGCGGGTTAGTAATTGTCTCACGAAAGACGACCCTGGTATTGAGGTCAATTGCCGCCGCGACCGCAAGGGGTTCGAGCATGGAGACAAAGCGCGTTTCAAGTCCCCATGGCTTCAGGGTTTTTTCGAGAAGGGACACGGTGTTGCCAAACAGGTGTCCGCCGGCCACAATGTTTGTTCCTGCCGACCCCAGCGCCAGGAGAATGTTCGAGATAGCCGCCATGCCCGAAGAAACGGCGATGACCGCCAAACCGCCGCTCAAGAGTCTCATGCGGTTCTCGAAGTCCTCAACCGTTGGATTGGTAATGCGCGAATAAGCATGGGCCGGTTTCCTGCCGGCAAAAACCTGGCTGAGCGCCTCGGAGGAATCCTGCTCAAAGGCGACGCTGTCATAGACCGGGGGGCGCAGGGCACCATGTGCGTCACCGGCACCGGAGCGGAACCCATGGACGGCGTTTGTGGAAAAACCGGTCAACTGGAACCCCCGCCCATGAAATAGAGGAAATCCACGTCATCCCCGGCCTGGAGAAAGGTGGTTGGGTAATTCGTCATGTCGACAAATTCACCGTTCAGCTGGACGGCGACCATTTCCGGAGATTCAACCCGGCGCAGTTCCAGGAGCCTGGAAAGGTTGACTGCCGGTTCCTGGAGTTCCTCTGTTTCACCGTTTACCGTGATCTGCATGTTGACGCCTCATGGTGTTGTTTGATTCTTTATTTTACTATCCTGATCAAGTTAATCAACTAATAGGACATCGGAAAACAAATGTCAAGAAAAATTGCTGATTCCTGACTGGGAACGTAAAGTTTTTTGAAGAAAAAAAGAATGGCGGCCGGAAAGGGCCGGTTGGGCGGCAGGGTGCTATATTTCGTAAAGGGTGTTTCCCCGGAGCGTCTGCTGCCTGACAACAAGGGCGGCAAGGTTAACCGAGAGAGTATTCTTCAGGTTGTTCTCCGCCTTGTCAAACAGTTCAACGATGACATTGTTTTTTTCCTCGGTTCTGGAGACGAATTCTATGTCGCCCTCAAGGGCGGAAACAATCTGCAGCACCGTAATGTGCTCCGGTGATCTGGCAAGCTGGTAGCCGCCGTTTTTGCCCCGGGTGCTCTTGATGATTCCTGCCTTCCCGAGCCTGTTGAAGATCTGCTCGAGAAACTGGTGCGGGATGTCACAGCGGGCGGCGATCTCCTTGAGCTGGAGGAGGCCGGAATTGTAAAATTCGGCCAGGGCCAGCAGTGCGCTGATGCCATATCTGCTTTTACTGCTTATCGTCAGCATGATCTTTACCTGTTCTGTTCAGTTTTTTTTCCCGGCTTTCTTTGCCGGTAAATCCTTTTTACCGGGATATCATTATTGACTCCGGGGCCCGATGTCAAATTATTATTGGCTGAGAAAACATTTTGCTCCCGGCAATTGCACTGTTTGTCTCCGGGAAAAAGAAGTATAGTGCAGGGCAAAAATTTTCCGGTACAAAAAAATGATCCCGCGGCATTTCCTGATTATTCTGGCTCTCTTGTGGGCAGTTTGGTGTTTTCTCCACAGTTTTCTCATCAGTAAAGGGTTTACGGCCTGGCTGAAGAGAATTCTTGGCCGGAGATACGGCTACAGCAGGCTGGCCTATACCTTTTTCAGCCTGGTTTCACTTGTGCCTGTTACCGCATACCAGCTGGGGCTTCCGGAAACGGTGATTTTTTCCTGGCCCTGGCCGTGGAGTCTTCTGAAGTACGCTATGTATGGCGCAGCGTTCCTGCTGTTCTACGGCGGCCTGCGTGTCTATGATGTCCGGTACATGCTCGGCCTGCGGCAGGTTCTCCAGTTGCACCGGGGCGAGGAGCCGGCCTCCGTTCCCTTCTCCAGAGAGGGTATCCTGAACCGGGTCCGCCACCCTTGGTATTCCGGTGCAATTATATTCGTCCTGGCTTTCGGTGACGTAACGGATGTGTCGCTGGTCGTCAAAACGGTGCTCTCAGTGTATGTTGTCATCGGGACCCTCCTGGAGGAGCGGAAGCTGGCAGGCGAGTATGGGGAATCATACCGGGCCTACAGGAGGGAGGTGCCGATGTTCATTCCCTGGATAAAAAGAAGGTGAGTATCCTGCCATGGAGAAGCTTTTTACCATAGAGTCGTCATTTGTCCCTGCCGGCGACCAGCCGGGGGCCATCAAGCGGCTGGCCGAGGGGATCAGAAGGGGGGCCCAACGGCAGGT
>JAFDCC010000067.1 GCA_019312985.1 Deltaproteobacteria bacterium | reverse complement strand
GGAGATTGTGGGCGGCTACGAGGCGCGAGCCCTTTTCCAGGGCATAGCCGCCGTTGTCAATGCGGAGCCCGGGAGCCGAGCTTTCAAATGAACCGGGTGACGCTGCTGCAACAGCAGGGGGAAGCAGCAATAGCGCCAGCAGGAGAAAAGGCACGTAGGCTAAAATTCGTTTCACGGTTTTCAGCAGCATCCTCCCGCTGTGCAATAAAAAAAAAGGCGGCAGGGACTCCCCCGCCGCCTTGCAGAACTGTTGGATTCCGCCGCTGTCCTCTTCCCAGCATCATAGCTTCGGCAGGTGCTTCATGGATTCCTCGATGGCCTCTGCCGGGTACTCGTAGTCATGGAGTTCGCCGCTGAAATACTGCTCATAGGCAGAGAGATCGAGCAGGCCGTGGCCGGAGAGGTTGAAAAGGATGGTCTTCGGCTCATTCAGGTCGCGGGTTGCCTCGATGATGGCGCCGCGCACGGCATGGCAGGTTTCCGGGGCCGGAATGATACCCTCGGTCCTGGCAAACAGGACACCGGCCTCAAAGGTCTCCAGCTGGTGGACACTCAGCGGTTCAACGATCTTCTCGCGCACCAGGGCACTAACAATGGGTGCCATGCCATGGTAGCGGAGGCCGCCGGCATGTATGCCGGGCGAGACGAAATCGTGCCCCAGGGTGTGCATCTGGAGCAGCGGCGTCGTTTGGCCGGTATCACCAAAGTCGTAGGCAAAGGTGCCCTTCGTCATGGTGGGGCACGATGCCGGCTCCACCCCGACAAACCTGATTTTTTTGCCCTCGAGGGCATCTGCCACAAAGGGTACCGCCAGGCCGGCAAAGTTGGAGCCACCGCCGCAGCAGCCGACAACAACGTCCGGGTAGTCGCCGGCGATCTCCATCTGTTTTTTCGCCTCCAGGCCGACGATGGTCTGGTGCAGGATCACATGGTTGAGGACCGACCCCAGGGCGTAGTTGGTGCCTTCGGTGGTGGCTGCGTCCTCTATGGCCTCAGAAATGGCAATCCCGAGAGAGCCCGGGGTATTGGGGTCCTTTTCGAGAAAAGCGCGGCCCGTATTGGTTTCAGGGCTCGGGCTGGCAACGACCGTGCCCCCGAAGGTCAGCATCATGGTCTTGCGGTACGGTTTCTGGTCAAAGGAAACCCGCACCATGTACACCTTGCACTCGAGGCCGAACTTGTTGGTTGCAAAGCAGAGGGCGCTGCCCCACTGCCCTGCCCCGGTCTCGGTGGCAAGCCGGGTTATCCCCTCTCGCTTGTTGTAGTATGCCTGGGCCACGGCGCTGTTTGGCTTGTGGCTGCCGTTGGGAGAAACACCTTCATTCTTGTAGTATATCTTTGCCTTCGTGCCGAGGGCCTCTTCCAGCTTGTAGGCCCTTACCAGCGGCGCCGGACGCCAGATGGAATAGATCTCCAGCACCTCGTCCGGAATATCGATCCAGCGGTTGGGGCTCATCTCCTGCTCGAGGAGTCCCATGGGAAAAATGGCGGCAAGCTTTTCAGGGGCCATCGGCTCTCCGCTTCCCGGGTCCAGGGGCGGCTGCATGCCGTTGGGAATATCAGGGCAGATATTATACCACTGCTTCGGCATCTCATCTTCACGAAGAATAATCTTTTTCTGGTTCATGTTTTCTCCTTTCCTTTGGCAACGTTTATCAGCACAGCATGCTATTCAAAAATGAAGATAAAGCATTACTATAAAGTTTTTTAAATGGCAAACCCAAATAAAAAAAATCCGACCCGGCAACCTGTTGACAGCAAGGGTTCTGCTATTCGACCACCCTGCTCCATACCTTCAGGATTCCAAGATCGAGACACTCGCTCTCTGAAAAGCCGAACACCGCCTGGAGAATTTCAAGGGGCTTGGCGGTCGCGGTGCCCTCCTGGGTGAGCAGGTGCATCTCCAAACTCTTTTCGTCCCGCAGAACCAGGGAGCGCACCTGCTTCCTGATGTCGAGCTCTGTCTGTCTGCCCTTCCTGGTGCGGGTGACGGCAAAGGATTTTTGTGCCAGGAATGCGGCAAGGGCTTCCCTTTCCCCCGGGGTGAGGTGCCGCACCAGGCTGACCGTGTAGCAGGCGAGGTTCCTGGGAGGCGTCCTGCTTTTCATGGCAGGAATGCCGGCAAGGGCCAGGACCCTGATACCGCGGGGCAGCTGGTCATTGAGGCGGCGGATAAATGCCCCTTCATCGGCAACCGGTTCAATCAGGTCAACATCAAGGTACTCGGCCAGGCTTTCGGTGCCCACGGGCAGGGCGGGACAAAAGGAAGCCTTTGGCACCGGGTTGAACCCCTGGCTGTAATGGAGCCTTATCCCGGCCCGGCGCAGGGCCTGGAAAAATACCTGGATCATTTCGAGGTGGCTCAAAAACCGGATATCACCCTGTTTTGCATAAAAAACCCGGTACCAGTGGTCTGTTCCATCCTGCTGCCCTGACCGGCCTGCCGCCTTTCTTTCTTCCCGGTCAGCGGCAGGGAGACGCACCGCTTCGGCCGCCTGGCGTTCATCCTCCGGCGGCCCGGCTTTCTGGACGACGGGCTGCACTGTTTTGAAGTCGCAGACCCCGCACTGCTGGCAGCTGTGGACGCGGCAATCCGGCGTGTAGATGCCGGTGCGTGATTTTTCCAGTTCGGCCAGGAGAAACTCCCTGGAAACGCCGGTATCCAAATGGTCCCAGGGAAGCACCTCGGATAAATCACGGCGCCGCAGGTAGTGGGCCAGGTCTATATTGACGGCCCGGGCCGCAGCCTCCCAGGTTGCCAGATTGAAGTGCTCGGACCAGGCATCAAGGCGGGCGCCGCGCCGCCAAACCTCTTCAATGACCCCGGCCAGCCGCCTGTCGCCGCGGGACATCACCCCTTCCAGGAAACTCTGCTGCGGGTCATGCCACTTCAGCCGGTAATTTCCCCTTGGCAGGCTCTTTTTCAGCAGGTCAATCTTTGCAAAGGTCTCACTGATACCGATCTGCGGTTCCCACTGAAACGGTGTGTGGGGCTTCGGCACAAAGGCGGCAACGCTGATGTTTATCCGCAGCCGCCTCTCCCGTGATGTGGCGCCAGCCCGGCGCACGAGTTCGGCAATGCCCCTGACATCATCATCGGTCTCGCTCGGCAGGCCGAGCATGAAGTAAAATTTCAGAAGCTTCCATCCCAGAGTGCCGGCGTCCCTGCAGGTCTGCAGCAGGTCCTCTTCGGTAATTCCCTTGTTGATAACCCTGCGGAGCCGGTCGGTCCCCGCTTCCGGCGCCAGGGTGAAGCCGGTTTTCCGCACCCGTTTTATCTGCTGCATGATCTCCGGTGTCAGGGTGCCGACACGCATGGACGGCATGGATATGGAGACGTAGTCCTGCACGAACCTGTCCATCAGGCGGCCGAGGACATTGGAGAGACACGAATAGTCGCCGGTGGACAGTGAGAGCAGTGCCAGCTCTTCGAACCCGCCGCCCCCCACCCCCTTTTCGGCGAGCTGCAGGATTTTGCCGGGGGAACGCTCCCGCACCGGCCGGTATACTGTGCCGGCCTGGCAGAAACGACACCCCCTGGTACAGCCGCGGGCCACCTCGATGCCGAGACGGTCATGGATGATCTTGACCAGGGGGACCAGGGGTTTTTCATTTGCCGGGGGCAACTCGAGATCCGGGAGAATACGCCGCGCAACTTTTTTATACCCCTTCTGCAGGGGCTCGACTGCCAGCAGTTTTCCGCCGCTGTCGTAGCGGGGTTGAAATAAGGCGGGAACATAGACGCCGGGGATGGCCCCAAGCGCGGCAAGGGCCTCCGGCCTGGCGAGGCCCCTTTTTCTGGCGCGTTGAATGGCTGCACCAATTTCCAGCACCGCCTCTTCCCCGTCCCCCAGGAGGATAGCATCAAAAAAGTCGGCCACCGGTTCCGGGTTGAAGCTGCCCGAGCCGCCGCCGACAATAAACGGGTCGTTGGCACCCCGCGCCGCCGATCTGAAGGGAATCTGCCCCAGCGCGAGGATAGTCACAATGTTCGTGTAGCAGAGTTCGTACGGCAGGGTTATGCCGACCATGTCAAATGCGGCAAGCGGCCGGCGGGATTCCACCCCGAAAAGGGGAATACCGCGATTCTGCAGCAATTCCTCCAGGTCTTTGTCAGGTGCGTAGACCCTGTCCGCCAGCACCCCTTCCTGCCTGTTAAGAGTCCCGTAGAGCACATGCAGACCGTGGTGCGACATGCCGATCTCATACAGGTCGGGAAAGGCCAGAACAACCTTCAGCCCGGCCGCATCCCAGCTTTTACAGGACCCGTTGAACTCGTTACCGATGTACCTGCTCGGTTTTTTTACATGGGCGAGGATGCTGCCTATATCAAAGGGGGCCTGTTCTGTCACTGTCCTGTGCCGCGAAAAGTTACCGTCACTTGACGAAGAGCTGCTGAAAATTATCCGGGATATCCACCTGGAAATCATCAGCGGTAAAATGTGCCCCCGCTAAAAACGAGCCGAGGCTTATATCTATTTTCCTGTCATTCCGGCTGGAGGCAACGGTTACCCTGGCAGGAAAACGGCACCCTCCTTGTTCCCTGGCCTGCCCGGAAGGTTCAGGCAGCCCGGCTGCTTTTGCCGTGGGGCCTGAACCGGGGAGGAACCGGTACTCCGGATAACGTATATCCACCAGCTCCCTGCCCTGACTGTCCCTGACAACATGGCGCCGGATAAGAAGATTTTCTGGATCGAAGAGGATCATGCTTTCCGTGGTGCCCCCGGCGGGCACGAGCCGCAGCCAGAATGCATCCTGGACCCGGCCGCGTTTTACCTCTTTGACCCGGATCTCTACCGGTGGCAGCCTGCCGGTCAGCCAGGAAAAGAGGTGGTCCGGCGTCAAGCCGGGCGGGACAAATTGCCGGTAGGCTTCTGAAGCGGTGGACCCGGTGTACGCCTTCTCCTGGTATACGTTGAGATGACTGAACATGAGTCCGTCTGAAACAAAAAGGAACAGGGGTTGCCCCAGCTGGTTTGTCGCGACAAACCTGATGTAGCCCGGCTCCATGGCCTGGAGATAGCCGAAAAATTTTGCCGAATGGTTCTTGAACCAGCCTGCCACGGAAAGGGCAATGTCAGTTTCGGCATCAAGGCAGCAGCCGCAGGCCTGCAATCCCAGGGCCTGGAAGCGCTCAAAAGCCTCCAGGACCACAGCCGCCTCATCTTGGGTCGCCGGGTCAGTATGGAGACGGGGGCCGGCACAGCCCT
>JAFDCC010000066.1 GCA_019312985.1 Deltaproteobacteria bacterium | reverse complement strand
CGTCATAGTTGAAACGTCCCCGGTGCATCACAACATTTTCAGCCAAAGAACCGAACTTTTTCATGGCATTGTATATATCCGGCTCAGCATTCTTGTCGAGCCGGATAAGCTTGGCGTAGCACCCACCCTCCATGGCAAAGAGACCGTGCTCTCCCCAGGCAACCTCGTCGTCGCCGAGCATGATCCGGTCGGAATCCGAGGAAAGAGTGGTTTTGCCTGTGCCGGAAAGGCCGAAGAAGAGGGCCGTTTCGCCGTTCGCGCTTATATTGGCCCCGCAGTGCATGGGAAAGATGCCCTTGGTGGGATAAATATAGTTTAGAAAGGTAAAAACCCCCTTTTTGGGCTCACCGCAATATTTCATTCCCGCCACGATGATGGTTCGTCGGGTAAAATCAAGGATGACGGCGCCATCCTGCTGGAGGCGATGTTTTGCCGCATCCAGCTGCAGGTCTGGCAGCACGATGGCGGTTACAGCATCCTCCTGAAGCTGACCGGGCAGGATCATATCCGCCGGAGGGAGATCACGGAACTGGTTGAGGGCAAATAGGGCCCGCGAGGCATGGGTGGTTATGAACTGCAGCGGAAAACAGTTTTGCAGTTCCGCCCCAAGCTTTCTGTTGGCAACAATAATATCTTTTTTTTCGTTGATATGACTGATGACCTCCCCGTAAATGAGGTCTGCCTGTTGGCGGCTCATGGGTTGATTCAGTTTCGGGTTTGAAAAATCCACTCCAGGGGCATCGTCAACAATATACCTGGCAGCCGGTGTTCTGCCGGTATGGCGCTTTTCCCCATACCGATCATCAACGCGGGTATTGATTACCAGGGTGCCGCTTCTGCTGAGGGAACCTTCCCCCCGCCGGACCGCCTCATTGACAAGTTCAGAAAAGTGAAGATTATCCGGGGCGCTCACGCGGCCGAAATTGATACGCACATCTTCATTGATTCCCAGCCGTCCCAGGTCAAGCAGTTGCTGTAAACTCATGGAGAATCCTTGTGGTAAGTGATACAGGCTGATGAAGAGACCTTTTCAAACATAAAGACCCTGTTCCCTGATATAGTCTGCCACCGTTTCAGGAACAAGTTCGTCAATGGCCTCGCCGTTTTTCACCCGCCGCCGAATCGCGGTTGATGAAACCGGCACCGGTTCCATGTGCAGCAGGATAAAAGCTTTTCCGGATGAGGCACAGGACCAGGTCTCTCTTGTGGGGCCGTGGAGATAGCCGGGAAATTCCCGGCTGATAAGCTCTTCTGCCTTCTCCGGCGGATAGCCGGGCCGGGAGAGCACCACAAAATTTGCCAAACCGGGCAGTTCCTGAAACCGCTTCCAGGTGTCGATCTCGAGAAAGGCGTCAACGCCGATAATGAAATAGAGATCTGTCTTACTGCCGATCTGCTTCCGGAGGATCCGGATGGTGTCAATGGAATAGGAGGGCGCCGACCGTTTAGCCTCGAGGTCGGAGACGACATACAGCGGACTGGGCTGCACCGCCCTTTGCAGCATGGCTATCCGGTGGGAAAAAGCGGTAATCTGCCGGCCGTCTTCGTGGCCGGGTTTGTGGGGCGGGACCGAGGCCGGGATGAACCAGACTGCATCAAGGGCCAAAGCCTTGAGGACGTGGGCGGCCACGGCAAGGTGGCCGTTGTGGACCGGGTCAAAGGTGCCGCCGAGCAGCCCGATCTTTTTTCCCTCCCCGAAATCTTGCATCAACAATCTTCCCGCGGGAGCAGCATCAGGATCGGATCTGTCCGTCACCGTAGACGATGAATTTCCTCGCGGTCAACTCCTTTAATCCCATGGGGCCGTATGCGTGCAGTTTGGTGGTGCTGATGCCGATCTCCGCCCCGAGACCGAACTGGCCGCCGTCACTGAAACGGGTCGAGGCGTTGACCATGACGGCGGAGGCGTCCACCTCCTTGATAAAACGCTGGGCATTACCGTAATCCGCGGTGACGATAACCTCGGTGTGCTGGGAACCGTACTGGTCGATATGGTCCATGGCCGCGTCAAGGTCGTCTACCACCCGGATCGCCAGGATAAGGTCAAGAAACTCGGCATACCAGTCATCCTCGGTCGCCTCTTTTGCCTCGGCAAGAATTTCCCGCGTCCGGGCACAACCCCGTATCTCCACCCCTGCATCCTGCAGGGGGCGGGCAACCTGTTTCAGGAAGGCGGCAGCAATATCCCGATGGACAAGGAGCGTTTCCAGGGCATTACAGACTCCCGGCCGCTGGGTCTTGCCGTTCATGACAATGGCAACCGCCATATCAGGGTCGGCATCCTTGTCGACAAAAACGTGGCACACCCCCTTGTAGTGTTTCAGGACGGGAATGCGGGAATTCTGGGCGACAAAACGGATGAGTCCCTCCCCGCCGCGCGGGATGATGAGATCTACCTGCTCTTCCAGGGAGAGCAGGACGTTGACCGCCTCCCGGTCTGTCACCGGGATCACCTGGATTGCTGCGGGGTCGATATTCTCCGAGGCCAGTGCGTCCTGCAGTACCTTTGCCAGAGCAAGGTTGGAATGAATGGCCTCGGAGCCGCCCCGGAGGATGAC
Source organism: Deltaproteobacteria bacterium (assembly GCA_019312985.1). GTDB lineage: Bacteria > Desulfobacterota > Desulfobulbia > Desulfobulbales > BM004 > BM004. The sequence goes on along the minus strand of JAFDCC010000066.1, from coordinate 9,253 downwards.
ACCGTTTCCCGCCTTCAGGCAAAGGGCGGCAGCATCAACGGTGACATTGGGACGGGATTCGTAGATCATGCCGATGACCCCGAGAGGGATGCGCATCCTGCCGACCATGAGGCCGTTGGGACGGCGGATCATCTCGTCAACCTCGCCGACGGGATCGGGCAGGGACGCCACCTCCTCCAGGCCTGCAATCATCGAGTCGATGACCGCGTCGGTCAGGGCGAGGCGGTCAAGCATAGCCGCCGACAGTCCCCTGGCGCGGCCTGCAGCAAGATCCTTTTCGTTTTCCGCCTGGATGAACTGTTTCTCATCCGCCAGTCCTTGTGCCATGCGGCGCAGAACGTTGTTTTTCCGCGTCGTTGATTCAAAGGCAAGCTTACGGGCCGCTTTTCTGGCAGCAATGGCAAGCGATTCAACTGTTTTCTGCACTGACATCCCTATCTCCGTCCTGTAAAATTTGTCGGTATTACGTAACTCTAGAGCGTGACAAGGTTATCCCTGTGGATTGCCTCGTCGCTGTCTTTATATCCCAGGGTCTTTTCAATGGCATCCGTCTTGAGGCCTTTTATTTTTTCCAGGTCCTGGGCTCTGTAGTTGCTTAATCCGGTTGCTATGGCATTTCCCTGCTCATCGAGGCACTGGACCGGGGCACCGACCCCAAACGTCCCTCGGACCTCGACTATGCCGGAGGGCAAAAGACTTTTGCCGCCCTGCAGAATGGCCTTGCAGGCACCCCGGTCGAGGACGAGAAATCCCTGCGGCCGCAGGGCATAGGCAATCCAGTGCTTGCGGCTCTGCATCTTTTCAACCTGCGGCAGAAAGAAGGTGCCGACCGGTTCACAGGCAAAGAGCTGCTGTATGATGTTTTTTTCGCGGCCGGAACCGATGAAGGAGCTGCCGCCGCGCGCTGAAACCATGCGGGCCGCATGGATCTTGCTCTGCATGCCGCCTGTGCCGAGGGCGCCGACGACATAACCGGCCATGTCTTCAACTTTTTTGTCCACCCGGGCAACGGTATATACCGGGCGAGCCGCCGGTTCCGCATGGGGGTTGCCGGTATAGAGGCTGTCGACGTCTGTGAGACAGATAAAAAGATCGGCCTCGATGAGGTTGGTGATCAGGGCTCCAAGGGTATCGTTGTCACCGAAACGCAGTTCCTCCACCGAGACGGTATCATTTTCATTGATGATCGGGATGATCTTCCATTCAAGGAGGGTAAGGATGGTATTGCGGATATTCAGGTAACGGTTTCTGTTGGAAAGGTCGTCATGGGTCAAAAGGACCTGGGCCACCTTGTATCCCAACTCGTCAAATATCTTCTCATAAAAGCGCATGAGGCTGCTCTGCCCCACTGCCGCGGCACCCTGTTTTTCCCGCAGTTCAAGCTTGCGGTTGCCCTTAAGGCCCAGCCTTTTGCGGCCGGCGGCAACGGCGCCGGAACTCACCAGTATTACCTCTTTGCCCGCCTGGACAAGAATCGAGATATCGTCGGCCAGGTTCTGCATGACCGTTTCATTCAGCCCTTCGGTGCCGGTTAAAACGGCGCTGCCGACCTTGACGACAACACGTTTCGCCTTTCCAAGGTAGACCTTGCGCAGGGCAAATCCTTCTTCTTTACTCACCTGAAATGTCATAACGGCGCTTCACTTGTCACTTGATACTATGCAGCTCATGCAGCCATACGGTACCCAAACAACATTCAGTCGTCAAATCCCTTTGCCAGGGTTTCGACGAGGTACCGCTTGAGTTCGTCAATACCTGAACCTGCCAGGGCCGATATTGCAAGTATTTATATACCCTTTTCATCAAAAACCGCCCGGATTTTTTCAACCTGTTTTGTATCGCCCACCAGGTCGATCTTGTTGAGCACGACAAGTTTACGGCGCTCCAGAAGGGTTTCATTAAATGCCCGCAGTTCCTCCTCGATGGTCCGCTGGTCTGCGATGATCTCGTCAACGGGAAGGGAAGCATCGACTACGTGGAGGAGCAGCCTGGTGCGCTCGATGTGCTTCAGAAACCTGTGGCCGAGGCCAGCGCCCAGGTGGGCCCCCTCGATGAGGCCGGGAATGTCGGCGATAATGCAGGGCGGCATATCGTTGATCTGCAAAACACCGAGGTGGGGCTCCAGGGTGGTGAACGGATACGACGCAATCTTGGGGTGTGCCGCCGAAAGCTTCGAAAGGAGTGTTGATTTGCCGGCATTGGGCAGCCCCACAAGGCCGACATCGGCTAAAATTTTCAACTCGATGCGCAGCCAGCGCTCCTCTCCCGCTTTGCCCCTGCCGGCGACCCTGGGGGCGCGGTTCGTACTGCTGGCAAAGTGGGTATTGCCGGGGCCGCCTTTTCCGCCGCGGGCGACAACAACATTCTGCCCCTCCTCGACGAGGTCGGCAACGATTGCACCGGTGTCCGCATCCATTATCAGGGAACCGGCCGGCACCATGACGACACAGTCCTCCCCATTGCGGCCGTGTTTTTTTCTGCCCTGGCCGTGTTGCCCCTTTTCGGCCAGGAAATGGGAGCGGTAGCGGAAATCGATAAGCGAGCTGAGGCGCGTTGATGACTCAATGATAACATCACCGCCCTTGCCGCCATCACCGCCGTCCGGCCCACCGCGCGGGACAAATTTTTCCCTGCGAAAGCTGACGCAGCCGTTACCGCCGTCGCCACCCTTGACAAAGAATTTGGCTTCATCGATGAAAGCCATAACGTTTTTCTGACTGCAGTAGGGTTATTCCGCGCTGCGGAAGCAGCGCGGATTCATGAAGAACGGTCCACCTGCGGCGTGTATAATGCCGCTCTTTTTCTGATGGGACTGTGGAGGGAACACGGGGAGCCCGGTGAACGAAATCCAGCCGCCGGGCAGAACCGGGGATCAGGACTCGTCGGGATAAACGCTTACTCTTTTACGGTTGCGGCCGAAATCTTCGTAGGTAACAACGCCGTCAACCTTGGCATAAAGAGTGTAGTCACGACCGAGGCCGACATTGGTGCCCGGGTGTATCTTGGTGCCGAGTTGGCGTACCAGTATATTTCCCGCCTTGACAACCTGGCCGCCAAACCGCTTGACGCCGCGGCGCTGGCCGATGCTGTCCCTTCCGTTTCTCGTGCTTCCGCCTGCCTTTTTATGTGCCATGATAAAACCTCAGAATAGTATAAGATGGTAGGGGTTCAAACGGAGATACCGGATATCTCCAGGGCGGTGTACATTTGACGGTGGCCACGCTTGACGCGATAGCCTTTACGCCGCTTCTTCTTGAAAACCAGGACCTTTTTTGCTTTGCCCTGCTCAACGATGCGTGCTGCGACAACCGCCCCCGCAACTGCCGGTTTGCCGATGTTGAGGGTGCTGCCGTCGGAAACGGCAAGAACATCTTTCAGTTCCACCGTATCGCCTACATTGCCGGCTATCTTCTCAACCCGGATCAGGGTCCCCGTTGATACCTGGTACTGTTTCCCCCCGGTACGGATGATGGCATAGCCGCTGTCTGCCGAAACCATCCGGGTGGCAGCCTTTTTGCCGCTCTGCTTTTTTTCTGCGGGGCTTTCAGCAGCCGGCGCTGTTTCTGCAGCAGATGACGCCTCTGCCGCCGGTTCACTCTTCCCCGCAGTTTCCGCGAGAAGAAGCTCGAGAAGCTCGGCCTTCAATGCTTTTTTATTGAAAGACACACCAAGGCTGGTCAACTCCTCCACCAGCTCTTTTACCGTCATTTTATCATATTCTTTCATGATGTTATCCTGGATAATCGTCCTGTGACGTTATCGTTTCTTTATCCATGTGAGATTATTGGCGGATTCATTCCTGTCCAGCCAAATTACGGCCAAGATTGTACCGTTTTTTCCGTAAACTCGGAAACAGGAATTAATAACAGAAGCGTAATATTTGTCAAGTCCAATCTGACCGCTGGACCGGTAAATCACTCTGACAACCGTTCCCCTTCTTTTTCCCTTCGAATCCGGCACGCCATGTCAAATGCCTTGGTTTTTCCGTGTTTTTTAATGGAAACAGATGTTTTTCCCTGTTTCCCGGAAGCGGTGACCCAGCTCACCTCGTACCTGTTCAGCTTTACATTATGGCGGACACCGACAACGCCGGTTTTCGAGTTGCTCATTGTTACGATATGCTTATCGGTTCGCTGCTTGCCGAGTTCTGATTCGGTTTTGTCACGCCAGGCCAGGGCGGCAAGAAGACTTGAGTACCTGCCGCCGCATTTCCTGTCTGAAAAAAACTTGGAATAGGTCTTTCCCCTGAAACGAACCCGGACATACCAGCCGTGTGTCCGCTTGATGTCCTGGTCGATACGGGCAATGTCCTTATGTTTCTCCAGCAGGATTTTATCATTTTTCTTCATGCATACACTCCTCGGGCACGGGGCCAAAGAACTCTTGTCAGCAACTCATCATATCATTTAATAATAACTGTATGGTCCAGCTACGGGCCTGCCTGCTCAGGTCTGCGGGGTTCATCCCGGCTCCGGCTTTGAAAAAAGCGAAAAACAGCATGGAGAGTTCAGGTTCTTCCCGATCAATTCCCCGGCAGCCAGTACCAGGGGAACCAAACCGGTGAAATCAAGCAGAGGTGACAAGTTGGTTAGGTTACCGGAATTTTTCGCGAGCAACTATAAACACAGTTCTTTGTTATTACAACATAAAAAACATAACGATTTGACTTTTTTTTTAAATGGCGCCATCCTCAAGCGATAATTGTCGAACGTATCAATATAAATCTCTTTCTGTATCCGGAAATGAATAAAACCACGACAGCTGCCGGGGAAAAATTTGCCCACCTTGTTGCTCTTGTCAGGCAGCTGCGTTCCCGCAAGGGCTGTCCCTGGGACAGGAAACAAACCGCCGAATCACTGAAACGGTATCTTCTTGAAGAGACGCAGGAACTCCTCGAGGCAATCGACTCCGGCAATCACCAGCATGTCATGGAGGAGTCAGGGGACCTGCTCTATATCATAGTTCTGCTGGCCCGGATCCATGCCGAGGAAGGTTATTTCACCATCGAGGATGCCATTGACGCCATCAGTGCCAAGATGGTGCGCCGGCATCCCCATGTCTTTACCGGTGAAAGAACCGGTTCAGAAGCCGAACTCCGGGAAAAATGGCTCCAGATCAAGGACAGGGAAAAAACCGGCTGCAGGGTGCCAAAAAAAATTGACAATTCACCTGACATCAAGTAAAAGACCTGTTTCGTTTTCCAACGGAAGACTTACCCCATAACCTTCTCGCTCTCTGCAGCGAAATAGATAGCGAGGGCCACTTCTAGTCCACGAGGAGGATCAGATGCGAAGATACGAAACTATCTTTATTGTTCGAGCGAATGTTGCCGAAGATGAAATCACGGCAATCACCACCAAGACCAGTTCCATCATTGAAGCTGATGGCGGCACAATTTTCAGGGTCAACGACTGGGGCCTGAAAAAACTTGCTTACCAGATCAACAAGGAAAGCCAGGGATATTTCGTTTATGTTGATTATGCCGGCTTACCGGCTGCCGTTGCGGAAGTCGAACGTATTTTCAGAATTGATGACCGTGTTCTCAAGTACCTGACAGTCAAACTTGCGGATTTCTGCAATCCGGAAGCGGTAAAGGAAGAACTTGCCCAGGCGGAACCGGAACCCGTTGCCGAGGAACAGGAAGGACAGGAAGAGCAGGAAGAAAAACCGGAAACAGAGGAAGAAAAAAAGGCAGGCAACGCCGAAGCAGAGGCGGACTGATACCCCGGCTCCTTTACCCTGTCCACCTTTACACGTTCACCTGAATTGATGAAAAAACCTGGAGGAGCTGCAATGGCACCCAAAAAGAGAATTTTCCCCCGCCAGAAGGTATGTCGTTTCTGCGCTGACAAGAGCCTGGTGATAGACTACAAGGAAGTACGGACCCTGCGGAATTTCGTGACCGAAAGGGGCAAGATTATCCCCCGCCGCATTTATGGCAACTGTGCCCGGCACCAGCGGAAGCTGACCGATGCGATCAAGAAAGCCAGGCAAATAGCCCTGATGCCTTATTCCGGACCGACTCACCTGTAACCCGGTTTACAGTTGTGTCGTTTCCATTTTTCCAGGCCAGAGACAGGGGCGGGGATACTTTCTATACGGCCACGGCCCTCCTGGCCCTTATGCTGCTTCTTCCGGCACTCTTTCCGCAGAAGAGCGGCTGGCTGGCAAGCCTTATTCCCCTGCCGGTCTTTTATTACCAGGTCTCCTTCGGCAGAAGGAAGGGGGCGCTCCTGTTACGAAACGGGATTCTGCTAGCAGCCGGTGTCGCGCTCCTCTTCGGTTCTTTACCGATGCTGCTGTTTTCGCTGACCCTAGTTCCCCTCGGGATTGCCTTCTCGCATGGTTTTTTCAGGAGAAAGCCGCCGGTCAGCACCGGATTTATCGGATTTATCGTCCTGCTGCTTTGCTGGGTGCTCTACTGGTCGGGCCTGGCCATGATAATGCAGGAGAACCCGTACACGTCCCTGCTGGCTGAAATTGACCGGGGCCTGGCAGGCGGTCTCATGCTTTACGAGGAGTCAACTGAACTCAACCCTGAAACTCTGGAAAGTATCCAAAGGGTTGTAGCGCAGCTGCGGACATATATACCGCAGATTTTTCCTGCCCTTATGGTTTCGGGCCTCTTGAGCATTGCCTGGCTGAACCTGACGCTTGGCAACCTGCTGCTGCGAAAACGACAGGGAAGACTGACCCCCTGGCCCGAATACAGGCAGTGGCAGCTGCCGCAGCCGCTTGTCTGGCTCGCTGTGCTGTCCGGTACATTTTTCATCCTGCTGCCGGCGCCCTTGAGCATGATTGGCCTCAACGGCCTGATTGTCTCAGCCACCCTCTATTTCTTTCAGGGGTTGGCCATTGCGGCAAGCTTTTTCCATAAATGGTCGGTCCCGCGGTTCTTTCGGGTCCTGATTTATGGATTGATCTTCATCCAAACCTATGGCATCATCATACTGTCATTTCTGGGCCTGATCGATGTCTGGGCGGATTTCAGAAAACTTGAACAGCCAGACCCCGGCCAGAGCAATTCCGCCTGAAAGGAGGGGCAAAGGCTGGACCGCTTATGGCACTTTACGATAAATAATTATTGAATGGAACTTTGAGGGAGAAAAATGGAACTCATACTGAAACAAACTGTGGAATCCCTTGGCGAAGAGGGTGACATCGTTAAGGTCAAAGCCGGCTATGCCCGCAATTACCTTATCCCCAAGAAAATAGCCGTTATTGCCGACAGGAGCAATCTCGCCATCCTCCAGCAGGAAAAGGCGGCCATTGAAGCGAGACGGGAAAAACAGCGGCAGGAAGCAGAAGCGCTGTCCAAGAAAATATCCGGCACCGCCATCACGATAAAGCACCGGGTCGGCGAGGAAGAGAAGCTGTTCGGCTCTGTTACCGCAGCCGACATTGCGGCCAAACTGGCGGAAAGTGGGGTTGCGATTGATAAGAAAAACATCCTTCTCACGGAACCGATCAAATCTCTCGGTGAATTCGTGGTGCCCGTAAAGGTAGGCTACCAGATGACCTCGGAAATATCTGTCCAGGTTGCCCCGCTGGAGGCCGAAGCATAAAAATTACGAGCAGCAGGGCCATGGAAGCTGACAGGACAGCATCAACGCCGAAAACATCCGCCGGGCCGCACCGTTTACCGCCCCAGAACCTGGAGGCGGAGCAGTGTGTGCTTGGCTCCGTCCTGCTGCAGCCTGGCGCCCTTGTAAAGATCCTGGAACTGGTTGCCCCGGAAGATTTTTACCGCGACGCCCACCGCATCATCTACCGGGCAATGATCGCCCTTTTTGAGAAAAATGAGCCCCAGGACCTGATCACGGTAACCAACGTCCTCAAGGACCGAGACCAGCTGGAGTCTGTCGGCGGCCCCTCCTATATTTCCAGCCTCGGCGATATTGTCCCGGTCGCGGCCAATATCATCTACTATGCCCAGATCATCAGATCAAAATCGATCCTGCGGCGGCTTATCCAGACCTGTACGGACATCGCCTCACGCTGTTACGAAGAGCAGGGAGATATAGACACCCTCGTCGACGACGCCGAGCAGAATATTTTCGAGATTTCCCGCACCAAGAGCAACCAGGATTTCCAGCCGCTCAGCAAGATCATGCCGGAAACATTCGAGCGGATTGAAAAGCTTGCCGAGAGAAAGGAGCTGATAACCGGGGTACCCACCGGCTTTGACGACCTGGACAAGTTGACCGCCGGCTTTCAGCCGTCCGATCTGATCATTCTCGCCGGCCGGCCGAGCATGGGCAAGACCGCCCTGGCAATGAATATAGTCCAGAACGCCTCCATTTTCCACAAGGTCCCGGTTGCTGTTTTCAGCCTGGAAATGTCAAAGGAGCAGCTTGGCCTGCGCCTGCTCTGCTCGGTGAGCCGGGTGGATTCGCAGGATTTGCGCACCGGCTTCATCCGTGACCCGGACTGGCCGAAACTTGCCAGGGCCACCGGCATTCTCTCCGAGGCACCGATCCTGATCGACGATACGCCGGCCATCAGCGTTCTGGAGATGCGCGCCAAGTCCAGGCGGATGAAGACCGAATACAACATCGGCATGGTTGTCGTTGACTACCTGCAGCTTATGCGGGGCAGGTCCAACGCTGAACGGCGCGAACAGGAAATCAGTGAAATATCAAGGTCATTGAAGGCGATGGCCAAGGAACTCGATCTGCCGGTGGTTGCCCTGTCCCAGCTGAACCGGAGCCTGGAGTCCCGCCCAAACAAGCGGCCGCAGCTGTCAGACCTGCGTGAATCAGGTGCCATCGAACAGGATGCAGATGTCATCTGCTTTCTATACCGCGACGAGGTTTACAACAAGAGTGAAGACAACCCCAAGCGCGGTATCGCCGAACTTATCATCGGCAAGCAGCGTAACGGTCCCATCGGCACCCTTGAGCTCACCTTTATCAACAAGTACACCACCTTTGAAAATTACTCCCGGCTCGACATCCCGACTCCGTATATCGAGTCGAACTAACTCGCTGAACTGAACCATGAACTCTCCTACTGCAAGTGACCAGGGCCGCTACGACTTTACCGCCATAGAGGCCCGGTGGCAAAAGCACTGGCTCGCCGAGAACACCTTCAAGGCCAGCGAGGACTCGCGCCGTAAAAAATATTACCTCCTCGAGATGTTTCCCTACCCGTCCGGCCGTATCCATATGGGACATGTGCGCAACTACTCCATCGGGGACGTGATTGCCCGCTTCAAGAGGATGCAGGGCTATAACGTCATGCACCCCATGGG
>JAFDCC010000065.1 GCA_019312985.1 Deltaproteobacteria bacterium | reverse complement strand
GCCAAAAAGCGGTGGCTGTTTTTGAGAGGAATACAGAAAAATAAAGCGAGAATAATTACTTGCCGGATTTCGTGTGACATTTACTGCAGAGCCACACGGAGAATGCCACCGAGACATGGCAAACGCCGCAGGACTGACCGTCCATGATGTCCGCCATGGAATACTGCAGAGTTCCCTGCTTTGAACTCGGGTATATCAGGGGGTGGCAGACCTCACACCCGTTCCAGATAATGTGTTTCTCGTGCGAGAAGGTGACATCGGCCCACCGCATCGAACGGACCATGATGGTAAAATCCTTCTGTGCTTCGAGTGACGGTCTTTTGCTGGAAATTCCTTCCAGGTAGTCAACGGGCTTGATTATTCCCTCTTTTTCGGCTTGTTCCCAGTCGATCAGCTTGCCGAAGACGCGGGGAAGTTTGCGGGTAAACGTCTGGAAATCATACAGCCGCGCCTCGGTTTTTCCTGTGGAATGACACCTGGCGCAGCGCTTGCCCTCCTCCGGCGTATACTCCTCGGCACATGACGCAAAAATCTCCCGCCCCTCAAAGACCCTCCTGCCGTCATGACAGGAACCGCAATAGTAGCCATTCATGTTGTCAGCCGCTGAGATGGCCGTGGCTCCCCCCTCCATGGTAAAACCGATATCAATGTGGCACAGCCGGCAGGTGAATTTCGCCCGGTGCAGCCAGTGGTCGAAAACCACCGCCTCCATTCCCGAATGCTTTGAATAATTATTGATGACCACCGTGCCATAGTTCTCCTGGGAGGGAACCATCTGGGAAAATGCTGGGGCCGCCAGGAAAAAATACAGGAAAGCCAGGTAGGGTAACGGTCTGCTCATGGGTGGCTATTCTTCTCTTTTCTTGTACTGGAGGGTATACTCGTAGACGTCGCGGCACATCTTCAACCGTCTGGAGTATACCTTCTTCTCCGTGCCGCCATTGCTGCCGTTCAATTCGTCCAGCCGCTCCTGAAGCTTTTAACACCGGGACATATATTCCTGCAGCTTTTCAACGGAAAGGGAAACGGCGCCCTGCGTCTCGCTGCAGACAGCGCCGTACTCCTCCTTCCAGTCCGGCTCCTGCCCGGCCCGCGCCGGCAACAAACAAAAAAAAAAGACTCCGGCGATAAGATAGAAACAGATTTTTTTCATGGTTTCTATCGGACGTTTTCCGTGTGGCACCGCTGGCAGTCAAGAAGCGGAAATGCCACGCTGTTATGGCAGACGCCGCAGTACCTCCCCTCGTAAAAGTCGGCCATTGAGTACTTTGTCATGCCTTTCTTGATGCCGACAAAGATTTCCGGGTGGCACACCTCGCAGCCGTTCCATACCGTGTGCTTACGGTGTGAAAAGATAATATTCGGCATTCCCATGACCTTGGATTTGAGCTCAAAGTCCTTGGGATCGACAAACTTGTCCCGTTTTATGGAAATACCCTCAATATAATCAACCGGGGTGATCTTGCCCTGCTGCTCCGCCTTTTCCCAGTCGACGCCGTTGCCGAGCCGCCCCTTGGGCAAATCCTTTGTGAATTCACGGAAATCATACTTCCGGTCTACCCGCCTTCCCACGGAGTGGCAGCGGATGCATATCTGAAACTCTTTTGGACTGATGTCATTCCGGCAGGAAGGAAAAACAGCTTCACCGTTATGGCAGGAACCGCAATAGTAGCCGTTGCTGTTGTCAACCGCTCTGATCCTTGTCTCGTTGGCCTTCATGGCAAAGCCGATGTCGACATGGCAGAGCCTGCAGGTAAATTTTGCCCGGTGCAGCCAGTGATCAAAGACAACCGGAATAAAATCGGCCTCTTCTGAATAGTTGTCAATGACTACCCTGCCATATTCAAAGGGCAGCGGCCGCCTCTTTTTTACACCCGTCCCGGCGAAAGCAAAGGAGAAAACACCAACGAGCAGAACTGCAAGAAAGAATAGCTTTTTCATCGGTAAACCACTTTGTATTGACACCCCTCTTCGTAGGGTAGAACAATTATGCCCCCCGCTGCAACCCAAAAAAATTGGGGTGGCAGGCGAATGAACTCTTTGGCGCCGATTTGCGAACGGCCTTTCTGCCGTCGGCCTTAAAGGGGAATTAGCGGCCGATGTCTTTCCGCGTGACATGCCGGCACCCGCAACACCGCCCCTGGGACCAGCAGCATTTTAGACCGGCCACATGATCTCTCCCTCGAAATCGTCAGGTGTTGCCATGTGAAATAACCCCCAGAACTTCCGGGGGGGGGGAGTCGTTGTTCCTACTTGATCGGCGCCAGATGGCTTGCAGCCAGAACATTTCTCATTTTGCTGATGAGAGTATTGGGGGTGAAGGGTTTCTGCAGAAATAGAGGATCGTTGTCCTGTACCCCGTAACTGGCCAGGGACGGACAGATGTACCCTGACATGAACAGGATTTTGATTTCCGGGTACAGCTCGACAACCTTGCGGGCCAGTTCTATGCCGTTCATGCTGGGCATCATGACATCGGTCAGCAGGAGATCGATTCCAGGGTGCCGCGGCACTATCTCAAGGGCCTTCTCACCGCTGGATGCCTTAATCGGCTGGTAGCCGAACAGTGATACCTGCTCTGCCAGAATTTCCAG
>JAFDCC010000064.1 GCA_019312985.1 Deltaproteobacteria bacterium | reverse complement strand
TTCCAGGTCCATACCGGGCTGGCGCCGGCGGAAGCCGATGAAGTCGGCCGGCACGATGACCGTGCGCTGGTGCAGGAGCTGGTAGAAGGCGTGCTGGCCGTTGGTGCCGGGCTCGCCCCAGACAACGGGGCCGGTACCGAACGACACCGGTGCGCCGTCCCTGGTCACCGACTTGCCGTTGCTCTCCATGTCGCACTGCTGCAGGTGGGCCGGAAAACGGAGCAGGGCCTTGCTGCATGGCAGAACAGCAAGGGTTTCATGCCCCAGAAAGTTGCGGTTCCATATTCCCAGCATGGCCAGGAGCAGGGCCGGGTTTTGCCGCAGGTCCGGCTCCGCCGCTGCCCTGTCCATATCGTTTGCGCCGCGCAGGATTTCAGTAAGACCCTCATACCCCAGGGCGAAGCCGAGCATCACCGCCCCCACCATGGAGGTGGCGCTGAAGCGGCCGCCGATATAGTCGAACATGTAAAAGGAGCGCAGGTACCTGGCCGGGTTGTCCATGGGGCTTCCCTGACCGGTTATGGCGACAAAGTGGTGCGCCGGGTCGAGGCCGGCTCCTGTGAAGGCAGCCCGGACCATCTCCTCGTTGGTCAGCGTTTCCAGGGTCGTGCCGCTCTTTGAGACGACCCCCACCAGGGTCCTGGAGAGGTCGAGCCCCTGCAGGGCGGCGGCGGCGTCATCGGGGTCGACGTTGGAAATGAAGCGGACCCGCCTTTCGGGCCGGGCATAGGCGGAGAGGGCCAGGTAGAGAGCGCGGGGCCCGAGGTCGGAGCCGCCGATGCCGATATTGACATAGTCGGTAAAGGACTTGCCGGCTGCATTGACGATTTCGCCGCTGTCAAGACCGGCGAGAAAAGCCTGCAGCCTGTCGAGCTGCTCCCGGGCCTGCTGCGTCGCCTCGCCGTTGGCGGGCGCATCGCTGAAGATGTCGCGGCAGGCGGTGTGGAGCGCCCGGCGGTTCTCGCTGTCGTACCCTTCGATCCGGTTCATCACCTCGCCGCGCTTCATGGCGAGGAACTGCTCGACGACACCGGCCTGGTCGGCAAGCTGCTGCAACCCGCCCAGCACCGCTTCGTCCAGGCGCTGGGTGCTGTAGAGCAGGTCAAACCCGGCCGCCGTGCTCTTATAGCGGCCTATGCGTTCAGGGGACAGGGCCCCGGGGGCCGTCAGGTCAAAGGGGTTGCGGGCCAGCTTGAGCAGCTTTTCATAAACCGGCAGCTCCTCAAAGTCGTTCGTATGCCACGTCATTGCCTGCCTCCTCTCCCGCCCGTCCGAAAAAAACTATGTCCACGTCTGCGGGGCGGCAGAGCAGGCGGACTTCATCCGGCTGATAACCCCGGCGTAGTCGTCCTCGCCGAACACGGCCGAGCCGGCGACAAAGATGTTGCCGCCCGCACCGGCGACATCCTCTATGGTGGCGGGGCTGACGCCACCGTCGACCTCGATGCCGACCGCCAGCCCCCGCTCCTCGATGGTCTTGCGGAGGGTGCGTATCTTGTTGATGGATGACCTGATAAACGACTGGCCGCCAAACCCCGGGTTGACGCTCATAAGCATGACGAGGTCAATGTCGCCCAGGATCTCATCGAGGCTGACGAGAGGGGTTGCCGGGTTGAGGACAACGCCGGCCTTCTTGCCCAGTTCCCTGATCCTGCCGACGGTACGGTGCAGGTGGGGGCACGCCTCAACGTGGACCGTGATCCAGTCGGCCCCGGCCCTGGCAAAATCGTCGATATAGCGGTCCGCATCGGCGATCATCAGGTGCACGTCCAGGGGCAGGTCCGTGATCCTTCGCACCGAGGCCACCACCGGCGGTCCGATGGTGATGTTCGGGACAAAGTGGCCGTCCATGACGTCCACATGGATAACGTCCGCTCCTGCCTTTTCGACAGCCCTGATCTCCTCCCCAAGGCGGCTGAAATCAGCCGACAGGATGGAGGGCGCCAGCATGAATTGCTGCATGTCGCTCATGTTTTTCCCTGTGTCAGAATTTATCTCGCTGCTCTTTATCTTCCCGGCAGGCTGCCGGCGTCTCCTTTACTCGTCCTCTTCCGCCAGAACTTCCGGTTCGGTTCCAGCCGCTTCCCCCGTCTCTGCCCCGGGGCCGGCACCGACCGCCACCATAACATGGGCATCGGGCAGAATGTACTTCTGTGCCGCGGCGAGAACCGCGGCGCCGTCAACTTCACGGATGGCCTCGATGTACCTGTTACCGAAATCATGCCCCAAACCGTAGGTTTAGTTCAGGCCGAGTTCAAGGGCCTGGGCGCTGTGGGTCTGCATGGCCAGCTCGTACTCGCCGATGAGAATGTTTTTCGCCCGTTCAATTTCCTCTTTCTCCACCGGCTCAGTGCGGAGGGTTTCAAGTTCCTGCCAGGCACTCTCAATGGCCTGCTGTTTCTTTTCCGGGCTGGTGCCGATATAGATGCCCAATGCCCCGGTGTCGAGGCCGAAGAACGCAAAGGACGAGAGGCTGTAGGCCAGGCTCTGCTTGTCCCGCATCCCGCTGAAAAGCCTGCCGCTCTGGCCGGAGAGGATCGTATCGAGCACGTCGAGAACAAACCGGTCATTGTCGTTGAGCGCTGCGCCCATGAAACCGATTACCAGGTGCACCTGCTCCTTGTCGCGGGTTATCTCCCGGACCTTCTCCTCCCGCAGCGGGGCGGGCGGCAGGATATCCTCCTCGATATCCGTTGCTGTGCCCTTCTTCGCAGGCTCCCAGTCGCCGAAGAGACTGGCGGCGACCTCCCTGGCCTCCTCGGCCTTGACATCGCCGGAAACCGTCAGAACCAGGTTCTCCGGCTTCGCATGCGTAAAATAGATGCTCTCCAGGGCCTCCGCGGTAAAACTCTTGATTGCATCCTCGGACCCGATGCTGTTCAAGCCGTAGGGGTGACCGTCAAAGAGCTGGCGGTAAAATTCCTGGAAGGCAAGCGAGGTCAGGGAGTCCTCCTGCTGTTTCAGCTGGGACAGGAGCTCGGGCCGGATTTTTTCGGCCTCCATGGGGTCAAAGGCCGGCTCCCGGAGAACATCCCGGACCAGGGTTAACCCTTCGGAGAAAAAGCGAGCCAGGAAGTCCGCCTTTATGCCGAAAGTGTTCTTGCCGTTGAAGCCGGTTATTTCGCCTGCCATGTCCGCCACCTCCTCGGCAAACTCGTTGGCGGTCATTTTCCTGGTCCCCTTCGGAAGGAGATCGCTGATATAGGAGAAGGCGCCGTTTGTCCCGGGGGTTTCGGCGCGCATTCCGCCGGGAAAAACGGCCCTGATGCCGACAGTCGGCACCGTGTCGTCCTCCCGCACCAGGAGCGTTACACCGTTTTCCAGCCTGAAACGGTGTACCCGGGTCAGGTAGGTATCGGGGAGCAGCGCCTCGGAGTCGCTCTGGATTGCCGCCGCATCCGCCCTGGCGATGGCAGCCTCGATGGTTTCCCTGTCCGGTGCAAAACCAGACCCCCGCGGCACCAGGAAGCCGACAGTGGCGGTCTCCCGGCTGAAGTACTTCCGGGCCGCGCTCTTGATCTCTTCCGCGGTCACGGCCCGAATTTTATCGAGGTAGCGTTCTTCCCGCGGGTCGCCGGTCATCATCTCAAAGGAGCCCAGAACACGCGCCTGGCCTTCGACCCGCTCCAGGTTAAAGACAAATTCGCTTTCCAGCCGCCGCTTGGCCCGCTTCAGCTCCTCGTCGGTGACGGAAAAATGCTTGAACCTGAACAGCTCCGCCAGCGCCGCCTCAAACGCCTGGAGCATGTTGCCGCCGTCGAGAACGGCGCTTATCTTGAAAATGCCGGGGTCCTTGGGGGTAAAGGCCATGGCATTGATGCCGTAGACAAGCTGCTTTTCGTCCCGCAGCTTCCTGTAGAGACGCGAGGTCTCACCGCGCCCGGCTATCTCGGACAGGACATCGAGAACAGGGGTGTCAGGATCTTTGAATTTCGAGATGGGAATGGCTATCGCCATCTGAGGCTGCATGATTTCTGCCTCCAGGGCAAAAAACCGCGCCTCATCCTGCACCGGTTCCATGGGCAGGGAGTCCGCCTGCCTATCGGCCGCCGCCATGTTCCCCATTATTTCAGCGGCCCTGGCGATGACCTCCGGTCCGGCGACGTCCCCCGCCACGACGACCATCATGTTCCGGGGGTAGTAATGGTTTTTCATGTACGCCAGGATTTTGTCGCGGGTGAACCCCCTGATGGTCTCCTCGTTGCCGATCACCGGCAGCCGGTAAGGGTGCCGATTATAAGCCGCGGCCATCAGTTCCTGGAACATCATGATATTGGGCCGGTCATAGCGCATGGCAACCTCTTCCAGGACAACCTTTATTTCGCGTTCCACCTCCACCGGGTCAAACACCGAGTGCATAACCGCCTCGGCCAGCACCTCGAGCGCCATGTCCCAGTGCGCCGCGGAAAGGGTGGCATGGTAGACCGTGTTCTCGTAGGATGTGTAGGCATTGATGCGGCCGCCGACCCTTTCAATGGCCCCGGCAAGCTCGCCCGGACCCCGCGTTTCCGTGCCCTTGAAAATCATGTGCTCGATAAAATGGGTGATGCCGGCCTCTTCCGCATTTTCGTAAACAGAGCCGGCCTTGACCCAGATCTCGACCGCTGCCACCCGCGTTCCAGGCGTCTCCCTGACAAGTACGGTCAGGCCATTGTCCAGGATCGCCTTGTGGAGGTGGGGGGCCAATTCCTCTGCTGTCAGGGGTGTAGTGTTCATGGTTGTCACCAGGAGGATGTTGAGAAGCAGGAACAGGGCGCGTGTCGTTTTCATTTTTCCACAGTTATTTAGCTGATTTTATTGTCAAATAATTAATAGTATAGCACTTTTGCCCCAACGTCAATCGTTAAAGAAGCCGGCCGGGACCTTCAGACGGTGCCGCAGAGGATTGCTGAGTCGTTGGGAGCCTGGAAGTCGAGGCGGTGAATGTCCCGGGCTCCGGCCCGGGCCATCATGTCCCCCACCTCCTTTGCCGAATAGGAGCGGCCGTGGTTGCTCAGGAGCATGTTCAACGAAAAAAGCGCCGGGAACGGCGGGCCGTCCATGGTGTCGTTCAGGAAGAAATCGTGCACCAGGATAAGCCCGCCCGGCTCAAGGGCCTGCACTGTCTTGTTGATGAGCGCTTCACATTCCTCCGGTGAATTGGAGTGGAGTATCTGCGACAGCCAGGCAGCGTCATAAGGGCCGCCGAGAGGGTCCGTGTTGAAATCGCCGGCCAGGAAATCTATGCGGTCCGCCACCCCGAAACGCGTCGTTGTTTTTTCGGCAAAGGGCGCGGTGGCCTGCCGGTCATAAATCGTCGCCCGGAGCCCGGGGTTGGCCAGGCAGAAGTGGATGGCGTGGGTGCCGGGGCCGCCCCCCAGGTCGAGCAGGTGGTGCTTTCCCTCCAGGTTGACGGCTGCCGTTATTTTCGGCGCTATGGCCATGGCGAGGTTGAACATGCCCATCAGGAAACTTTCCCGCTCGACATCCTCACCGTGGGAGCGCTTTTCCACCGGCGCGCCGCTGAGGATCGCCTCCGGCAGCCGGGCCCAGGCGTCCACCAGGTGGAAATGGTGCATGATAATGTAGCCGATATAGCCGGGCTCGCCCTTCACCAGAAAGGAATTGCTGAAGCCGGTGTTTCCGTAGAGCTCGCCGTCATGCTCCAGGAGTCCCATGGCGGTAAGGGCGTTGAGAAGCATGGTCATGCCCCTTTCACTGGCCCCGGTCCTGCCGCATACCTCGGCAGCCGTCAATTGCCTGTCGCCGAGCACCGTGAAGATTTCCAGCTTTACCCCGGCGTGGATGGTGCTCGCGTTCCAGTAGGCGCTCGAACTCCCCAGCAGGCGGCCGACATCCCACTCCTTTCCGTTCCCCATGGTACTCTCCTTTCATATCTATGCATGCCGGCCACCCGGCGGTTTCATTTTTCGTCCCGATAGGGCATAATACAAAATGGGAGACAAATAACAAAGAAACAATAAGCGTCCCGAAATGCTCGCCGGTGAAGAGCGCAAATGCCTGTTCCCTCCCGCCGCCTGGGACATGAGCCGGGTCCCGGCCCCGGCAGAGGCTGCGCCCGACCGGCACAACCAACCCTGCCAGGAACTGCCGTGCTCGTTATCCGCTGTGCTGCATGCAAAAACAAGCTCTGGAAATATGATAAGATCGGCCCGGGGGAGGTTCTCCGCTGCCACAAGGCACGGATTACCAAAAAATATAGCTTTACAGGCAGGGACCAGAAGATACAATGTATATGCGGCAAGGACATCGGCATAGACAAGGGCTCTTTTATCAAGATGATCGGCAAGGC
>JAFDCC010000063.1 GCA_019312985.1 Deltaproteobacteria bacterium | reverse complement strand
GCCTGGCCGTTTGCCTCAATGCCGTAACGCTTCATCTTCTTGTGCAGTCCCTGCCTTGTTATTTCCAGGGCCTCGGCCGCCTTGACCCTGTTGCCGCCGCTATCCGCCAGGGCCTTTTCAATGAGATCCACCTCCAGGGCCCGGACCTGGTCCGGGATGGAAAGGGTGTCCGGGGTTTTTGCCTTCCTGCTGGGAAGAGGCGTTGCCGCGAGGAGGTCCTGCGAACATCTTTCGGGCCCGATTACGGTGTCTTCCGGGGTCAGGGCCACAAGGCGCTCGACCTCGGAGCGCAGCTGGCGGACGTTTCCCGGCCAGTTGTAGCCCTCGAACAGGTGCAGCAGCTCCGGCGAAAAGCTGCCGGCCTTCTTGTTGAAACGCCTGCTGACCTCTTCCAGGAAGGCAACCGCCAGGGGGACGATGTCAACCTTCCTCTCATGAAGGGGCGGCAGCCGGATTTCAACGGAAAAGAGGCGGAAGTAAAGGTCCTCGCGAAAATTACCCTCTTCCATTTCGTGCCGCAGATTCTTGTTGGTGGCGCTGATGATCCTGAAATCATACTTTATCAGCTTGTTGCTGCCGAGGCGGCTTCCTTCCCCCTCCTGGATGGCCCGCAGGAACTTGGGCTGGATGGAAAGGGGCATGTCGGCTATTTCGTCGAGCATCAGGGTGCCACCGTGTGCCTCCTCGAAGCGCCCCTTCCGGCTGTGGTCCGCCCCGGTGAATGCGCCCTTTTCGTAGCCGAAAAATTCGCTTTCCATGAGGTTCTCGGGGATGGAGGCGCAGTTGACCGCGACAAAAGGCTTGTCCCTCCGGTCACTGGCCTCGTGGATCATGCGGGCGATGAGTTCCTTGCCCGTGCCGTTTTCCCCCAGCAGAAGGACATTGACAGGGGTGGAGCTCACCAACCTGGCAAGGTCGAGGACGTCGCGCATGGCCTGGCTTTCGGCAATAAAGAGGGTATCAAGGGAGAATTCCTGGTCAAAGCGCTCTAATTCGCGGTTCATCTGCTCAGAAATCCTCAGGATCTCCTGGCCGATGATAATATTTTCTATGGAGAGTGCCAGGTGGGCGGCCACCTCCTCCAGCATGGCGAGGTCGTCCTTGGTAAACGAGCCCTTCAGCCTTTTGTTGAGTACCTGCACAGCGCCGGTAATGCCGTGGGTGGCGGCGCTTGTGATCGGGGCGCAGACCATGCTGCTGGCGACAAAGCCAGTGTCCTCCCCGGCCTGGCTGTGAAACCCCTCGCGTTTGGCCAGGTCGTTGACAATAACCCCCTTGCCCGTTGAAATGACCTCCCCGACCACGCTTCCCTCGCGGGGCGGCTCGATCTGGCGCTCCTCAAGGCCGGTGCCGAAAATGGAGCATATCCTGTCGGTGGCCATCTCAATGATGTAGATGGTGCTTCGCTCCGCCCCCAGAATCTTTGGCAGGATCTTGACGTAAAACTGCGCCAGGGTCCGGTAATCCTCCGTGGTCCACGACTGCGCCACCCGTTCAAGGCGCAGCTTCAACTCGGCGATGCGCTTCTTGCCCAGCATGGCCGCAGCAATATCGGTATTTTTTTTCATTTTTGCAAATCCCGTTTACGTTAAGATAACAAGGTTTACTTATTGTCCCGGAAAATATGACGTAATTTACATAAATTGTCAACACTGTTTACGTAGCGCCACAATTCATGGTGCAACAGATTAATTTTTCGTGTAAAATGCCACAAAGGGCTGGCACCCCTTTGTGGTGATTTGGCGCATGTTCACATCATAACAGGCTGTTTTTTAGGCAAAAAAAACGAATGGGAAAACGTATTTGTTCCTGCCTGAAAACTCTCTCCCCTTCTGCTGATTTTCGGCACAGGTTTTGCAAAAATCAGCTATTTAGCAGGGGGAAGTAGCAAATGATATGCCATTCGTCCACCCTCTCCCCTCCTGCAGAAGCGATGCTTTTTTGTAAGTTCACATAAAAAATGCGTTCGAAAAAAAATCAGACCGCCATGCCAAACTCTTCGTGTAGTGCAATGAAAAAATACAGGAATAACAGGGGTTTTTCCCTCGTTGAGATGATGGTGGTCATGGTGATCATCGCTATCCTGGCCGTCGGCGTTGTCTTCATGTTTGCCGATCCCACTGCCAAGGTAAAGGCGGCCGCCTTTGAGCTTCGGGGTGATTTGAACCCGGCCCGGGCAGAGGCCGTCAAGCGCAACACCGGCATTCTGGTACAGTTTGTCGACTCTGCCAAGGACCCCGCCAGTTACAAGGAACCGGCACCCTGCGGTAAGGACAGCTTGGCGGATTTTGGCGCATGTTTTTCCGGGGGGGGACGCCATGGTTATGTCATCTGCTTCGACGAGGACGGCGACAATGACTGCAGCGATGAGGCAGCAGATGCCGCTGAGCTTGAAGAAAAGGCTATAAAGGCGGCGGTTTTTCCTAATGATATCTATTTTTACAAGGTTGGCGCCACATTGCCCACGTCACCCTATGGCCCGATGCCAGGGACGACTCCGGACAACGAACCCCTCATTTCGGATGACGGCATTACATTTGGGGGCGGGAGAGACTACATTTCAATGAACGCTAACGGCACAAGCAGTGATACAGGGGCCGTAATTGTCTATCTGCCGGAGAACGGTGACCCGGCATCACAAGTCGTAAGGGGGAAGCCCTATGCCGTTGTAATCGACAGTGAGAGTACCGGCCGGGTTCACCTGGAGCGCTGGCGTCCGGAAAAAAATGATTGGGACAGAAAATAGAAATGCTGCAAAAAAAAGTAAAAAACCGAGGGAAAAATTACGGACAGTTTTCTAGGCCAAGTGAGTTTTTAAGCTCACTTTCAACTTTAATACAGGGATCTTTGACATCGGTGATCCAAATTTTGTTGCCGGTCAGTTTCTTGTACTTGCCGAGGGCCTCGGCAGTAAAGGCCACGGTTGAAGCAGAGAGGACATTATACGCGTAATATTTGGAGTCGCCGATGTCAAAACTTAACAGGTCCGTGAATGTATTGCCGTCAGCAAAGGAGCCGTACCTGTTGTACATCGTATTAAACATCTCTTCTGCCGCCCTGATGTCAAGCAGGTTGTGGTAGGCGTCGGCCTGGCGGGTGCGGAGAACATGGTTGAAATAGGCAGGCACGGCAACAGCGGCAAGAATGCCGATGATGGCGACAACGATTAAGAGTTCGATCAAAGAAAAGCCCCTGGAGAATTTGTGTCTGGACATGTCATGGACCCCTTTAAGAAAATTATGATGCGTTTGAAGAGCCGTCACAGCCGGAACTGTAAATTTTTATGAAGACAGTTGCAATCATTAATCCGAACGGAAGCAAGATGCATGCCATGAATAAAAGGTCTGTTATGAACAACTCACGCGGCTTCACCCTGGTGGAACTCATGGTCGTGGTTCTGCTGACCGCCATCGCGGTGGTCGCCATTTACCGCGGCTACACGTCATTCTCCCATTCCGCCGACGTCCAGGAGCAGATCGTCGAGATGCAGCAGAACCTGCGGATCGGTATGCACATGCTGGAAAAGGACCTGCGCCGCGCCGGCATGAACGAGGAAGAGGACGAAAATGCCGGGTTTGAGGCAGCAGAGGCGTCCACGGTTTCTTTCAACATGGACCTTTGGGGCGACAATCCATTGCAAGGGGAGGATCGTGACGAGCTGGATGTGCTGGATGGGTCTGCTGACAACGTCATTGAAGACGTGACCGGCGACGGCGACACTCCTTTGCCCAACGACTTTGGTGAACGGATTCGTTTTTCACGGAGTGCCAGCAATAGGACCCTGCTGCGGGAAGTCTGGGATTGTGACGGCGCAGGGTCCTGTGGCTATAACCTTCCCCAGTCTGTTGTCGCCAATGTCGATGCCCTGGACCTGGTCTACCTTGATGAAGACAGGGCGGATCTTGACCCGGATGCAACTCCTGACGACCCGGTCGACGGGAGAACGCCGCTTGCCGGGAGTGATATGGCAGCTATCCGCTCGGCGCAGGCCTGTCTTGTGGTCTCTACCACCAACGAGGACTACCGCTACACCAACAATGAAGAGTACAGAAACCTGCAGGGTTCCCTGATTTACAAGGCGCCGGGTGACAACTTCAGGCGCCGGATGTTCTGCAAGGAAATAAAAATACGGAATGCGGGGCTGTAGGCATGAACCACAAAAAACATAAAAATATTCTTACAGACAGAAGGGGCTTTTCCCTGCTCGAGGTGCTGCTTGGCATTACCGTCTTCATGATCGGCATGCTGGGGGTCACGGCCCTGAACATCTCGTCGCTCAAGAGCAATACCTTTTCCGGCAACATGTCGGAAGCCGTAACACTTGCAGGCGATACGATAGAGGAGTTGATTGCCATAGAGTTTCATGATCCCGCCTGTCCCCCGAGTGATCCCGAATGCAACCCCAACTGGCTGTTGAGCGACAAGGACTCTGACGGTACTGACCAGGATACAAATGAAAACGGCCTGGACGATGATCACCCGGACGATGCTGCCGCAGCTATAGACGGAAATCCCAACTTCGGCCTGGACGATACCGGGGGTGACGCGGATCACAGCGATCCCGGCATCGGGAAAAACAACATATACACTGTGTATTGGAATGTAGCGGTCGGTGAACCCCTGCCGGAAAGAACCAAAACAGTCAATGTTATTGTTGAGTGGTCCATAAAGGACGTCAAGCGAACCATGAGCATGAGTACGGTCATCCTGGACCACAATTAAACATGATCAAACAGCAGCAGGAGTCAAGAGATATG
>JAFDCC010000062.1 GCA_019312985.1 Deltaproteobacteria bacterium | reverse complement strand
GAAGGACCGGTTGATCGGCCGCCAGGGCATGGGGTTCATCACGGTCATGAAAACCCTTGATTTGTCCCGCCCCGGAATCGCCATTCTCGGCGTCGGCCTGGGGCAGGCGGCCCTGGACGAGGCGGTCACCTATGCCAAGCAGCGCGTCCAGTTCGGCAAGCCCATTATCTCATTCCAGGCTATCCAGCACATGCTGGCTGACATGGCGACCGAGGTGGAGGCGGCCAGGGCCCTCGTTTACGCGGCCGCCAAGCACATAGCGGCCCACCCGAAAAACATGTCCAAGGCCTCTTCCATGTGCAAGGTGTTTGCAACCGACATGGCGATGAAGGTGACCACCGATGCGGTCCAGGTGCTCGGCGGCTACGGCTATATGCGGGAGTACCCGGTGGAGAAGATGATGCGTGATGCAAAAATCCTCCAGATATACGAAGGCACCAACCAGATCCAGAGAAACGTCATCGGTCAGGAGCTCAACAAGGAGTATAACTGAACCTTCCGGGGGCAGGGGCGCAACCCCGCCGCCGTGAATGGATCAGATACAGCCCATGAACATCATTGTGTGTATAAAGCAGGTCCCTGATGCCAAAGATGTCCGTCTTGACCCCAAGACAAACACCATGGCACGGGAAGGGGTGGAGTCGATCATGAACCCCTTTGACCGCCATGCCCTGGAGGAGGGCGTGCGGTTAAAAGAGCTTTACGGCGGGACGGTAACAGCCCTGAGCATGGGGCCGCCCCAGGCGGAGGCTGTTCTGCGCGATGCGGTGTCCTGCGGCGCCGACGAGGCGGTTCTGGTTTCCGACCGTGCCTTTGCCGGCGCCGATACCTGGGCAACGACCTATACCCTGGCAAAGGCCATTCAGGTGAATGGCCCGTTCGACCTCATCATCTGCGGCAAGCAGGCCATAGACGGGGATACGGCCCAGGTCGGCCCCGGGCTGGGAAAAAGGCTCGATATCCCCTATGTCAGTTATATCCGGAAAATTACCGGCTTTGCAGACGGTGTCCTTGCCATGCACCGCTTGATGGATGACGGCTATGACGAGGTCGAGATGCCCCTGCCGGGCCTGATTACCGTGGTCAAGGAGATAAACGAGCCGCGGATCCCGTCCCTTAAGGGAAAAATGAAGGCGAAAAAATTAAGTATCAAGACCCTCAGTGCCGAGGATATCGGGGCCGATCCTGCCAGTATCGGACTGCCCGGTTCGACGACCCAGGTCGTCAAGGTCTTTGCCCCCGAGTTCAAGGGTGAGCGGGCGATGCTGGAAGGGAGTGTCGAAGAACAGGTTGAACAACTGCTGAACAAAATCGAGCCGTACCTGTAATCATGCTGCGAATTGATAAAGAAGCCTGTATCGGCTGCGGTGTCTGCGAGGAGGTCTGTACCTTCGGCGCCATTGCCGTTGTCGACGGTGTAGCCGAGGTGAATGAACAATGCACCCTCTGCGGCTCCTGCGTCGACAGCTGCGAGGCCGACGCCCTGAGCATTGAAACGGCGGCGAAAAGTGTCCAGGCAGATCTGCACCGGTGGTCAGGCATCATGGTGTATGCCGAATACCGGCACGGCAGGGTGGCGCCGGTATCCTTTGAACTCCTCGGCATCGGCCGGAAACTGGCCGACCAGCAGAAGGTGCCCCTGAGCGCCGTCTTGCTCGGCTTCGGCATGGGAGATGCCGCGGCGGAACTGGTATCGTACGGAGCGGACACCGTCTTTCAGGTGGATGATCCGGCGCTGGAACACTTTACCGACGAAATCTACGGCAATATCCTGGAGGATATCATTCAGGAGCAGAAGCCGGAGGTTGTGCTGGCGGGCGCCACGGCCATCGGCCGCTCTTTTATTCCCCTGGTGGCTACCGCCCTGGCCACCGGCCTCACCGCTGACTGCACCAGGCTTGAAATCAGGGCTGAAGACGGCGTTCTGCTCCAGACGAGGCCGGCATTCGGCGGCAATATTATGGCAACGATTGAGTGTTCGGCCACCAGGCCCCAGATGGCGACCGTAAGGCCGCGGGTCATGAAGGCCGCCGCTCCCGACCAAGCGAGGAAGGGGGAAATAATCAACTACCGGCCGGCCGC
This sequence comes from Deltaproteobacteria bacterium, assembly GCA_019312985.1. Lineage (GTDB taxonomy): Bacteria > Desulfobacterota > Desulfobulbia > Desulfobulbales > BM004 > BM004. Next base: position 14,034 of record JAFDCC010000062.1, on the reverse strand, counting down.
CGAGCGGCTGCAATCCAGGGTCAGGGTTTTGGGCAGCGTCCTCGAGGAGCAGGACCAGGTCAACATCACCGAGGGGGATATTATTGTTGCCGGCGGCCGCGGCCTCGATAACGAAAAGGGTTTCGGGCTTATAAAGGAACTTGCCGCCTCCCTTGACGGTGCAGTCGGCGCCTCGCGGGCCGCGGTTGACTCCGCGTGGATCGCCTATCCGCACCAGGTCGGGCAGACAGGTAAAACCGTCAACCCGAAACTCTATATCGCCTGCGGCATTTCCGGGGCGATCCAGCACGTGGTGGGAATGCAGTCTTCGGAGACCATTGTCGCCATAAACAAGGATCCCAATGCCCCGATTTTTGACGTGGCAACCTATGGTATAGTCGGGGATTTGTTTGAGGTCGTGCCGAAACTGACAGAAAGAATCAGGGAGAGGAAGGGACAATGAGTCTGGCCGGAAAAACAGCGGTGGTTACAGGCGGCAGCCGGGGAATTGGCCGTGCCATCTGCCTGCGCCTTGCGCAGATGGGGGCCAGGGTGGTAATAAATTATGTCAGCCGCCCGGAGGCCGCGGAAGAGACCCGGGCCCAGGTTGAGGCCTTGGGGGGCGAGTGCAGCCTCTTCCAGTTTGATGTTGCCGACACCGCCGGCGTCCAGGACGCTTTTCAACAGATAGCCGCCGAGTGCGGCAGCATTGACATCCTGGTCTGCAATGCCGGGATTACCCGGGACAACCTGCTGCTGAAAATGAAGGAAGAGGACTGGGACCAGGTCATGGCCGTCAACCTCAAAGGCGCCTTTAACTGCATCAAGGCGGGCTGCAGGCCGATGATGAAAAAGCGGTGGGGCCGGATAATCATCATTACCTCGGTTGTCGGCTTTGCCGGCAATGCCGGTCAGGCCAACTACTCGGCGGCCAAGGCCGGGCTGGTCGGCCTTACCCGTTCAACCGCCCGTGAACTGGCATCCCGCTCGATCACGGTGAACTGTGTCGCTCCCGGTTACATCGACACGGAGATGACCAGCGGTCTGCCGGATGCGGTAAAGGAAAAGATCCTTGCGGAGGTGCCGCTGAACAGTCTCGGCACACCGGAGGATATTGCCGCTGCTGTTGCCTACCTTGCCTCGGATGAAGCCAGGTACGTGACGGGCCAGGCGATCCACGTCAACGGCGGAATGTTCATGGGCTGATCCTGCTTTGCGAATTCCCTTGTGAAGCAGGGCCCGTTTTCATATGTTTTAATGTGCAGAATGCTTTAGAGAATCAGTAGAAGACAATAACCAATCAAGGAGATCGAACATGTCGGCAGAAGAAAAAGTGATTGATATCATTGTTGAGCAGTTGAGTGTTGATAAGGATAAGGTTGTCCCGGGGGCCTCCTTTGTGGATGATCTCGGGGCCGATTCTCTCGACCTCGTGGAGCTTATCATGGCAATGGAAGAGGCCTTTGGCATTGAAATTCCTGATGAGGTGGCGGAGAAGATCACCACGGTCCAGGATGCCATTGAGCACGTCAAAAAGGCTTAAGGGCAAGGCTTTCTGATAACCGCTGGACACCTGTGTGCAGTAGGGCTTTGTTCTGCCCGGGCAAAAATTTGCTGCCGCTGCCGTTCCCGGTTATGACAGAAGCAGAAAATATTCTGATGGGTAAGCATGATGAAGCGTAGGGTGGTAGTCACGGGAACGGGTCTGGTTACGCCGCTTGGAACCGGAACTGACAAAACCTGGTCCGCTTTATGCCAGGGCAGAAGCGGCATCGGTCCGATCACCCGGTTTGATGCCAGCGATTTCGCGGTCAGGATCGCCGCCGAGGTGAAGGACTTTGTGGCCACGGATTTCATCGATGCCAAGCTGGCGCGGCACCTTGACCTCTTTGTCCAGTATGCCGTGGCTACGGCCGGCATGGCCATCAGGGATGCAGGGCTGATCATTGATGCCAGCAATGCAACCCGGGTCGGGGTCTTTACCGGTAACGGCATCGGGGGCCTGCCGACCATCGAGAAATACCACAAGATATCCCTTGAGCGGGGTCCCCGCAAGATCACCCCGTTTTTTATCCCCATGGTGATATCAAACATGAGCGCCGGCCAGGTCTCTATCGTTTATGGGGCCAAGGGCCCCAACCTTTCAGTGACTACGGCATGCGCCGCCGGGACCCACGCGGTCGGGGAGGCCTTTCGTTCCGTGAGCCGGGGTGACTGTGACGTTGCCATCACCGGCGGCAGCGAATCCACCATCTGCCCGCTGGCAGTCGGCGGCTTCAATGCCATGAAGGCCCTTTCCCGCAACAACGAGAACCCGGAAAAGGCCTGCCGCCCGTTTGACAGGGACAGGGACGGCTTCATCATCTCGGAAGGCGGCGGCATGCTGGTCCTTGAAGAGTTGGAGCACGCCCGCACCAGGGGGGCGGACATCCTTGCCGAGGTGGTCGGTTTCGGCCTTACCGGGGACGGTTACCATATGGCGGCCCCCCCGGAGGACGGCGACGGCGCCGTCCGCTGCATGCGGATGGCCCTTGAGGATGGCGGCCTGCTGCCGAAGGACATAGATTATATCAACGCCCATGGCACCTCCACCCCGTTAAACGACGTGGTGGAAACCCGGGCGATCAAGACCGTTTTCGGTGCACACGCCTTCAAACTGGCGGTCAGTTCCAGCAAGTCGATGACCGGCCACATGCTTGGCGGCGCCGGCGGCATTGAATCGGTATTCCTGGCGCTCACCATCAGGGATCAGGTTATCCCGCCAACGGTCAACCTGGAGAATCCGGACCCGGAATGTGACCTGGACTATGTGCCCGGTACGGCCCGGAAGACGAAAATCGGGGCGGCCCTTTCCAACTCGTTCGGCTTCGGAGGCACCAACGCCGTCCTGGCCATGAAGAGATTTGCAGGCTAAGGCCCGTTGCCATACTGTCGAGGTATAAGCGTGAAGGTAGCGATTGGGTGTGATCACGGCGGCATTGACCTGAAAAATATCGTCGTCGGCGTCCTGACCGACCTGGGGCACGAGATCGACGACCAGGGGTGCAATTCAGTGGAATCGTTCGATTATCCTGAGTTTGCCAAATCGGTCAGTACCCTTGTGAAGGAAGGCAAGTGCCAGTGCGGCATCCTGATCTGCGGCACCGGCATCGGCATGTCCATGGCGGCCAACCGCATCCCGGGAATCAGGGCGGCTCTCTGCAATGAGATGTTTTCCGCCAAGATGAGCCGGGAGCACAATAATGCGAACATCCTCTGTCTCGGGGCACGGGTTATCGGCCCCGGTTTGGCCACTGAAATCGTCCGGACCTGGATGGGAACCGACTTTGCCGGCGGGCGCCACCAGCGCCGGATAGATATGTTCTGAAGCATTCCGGCCCATGTAAATACTCTCCCCATTGAGCCCACGGAAACGATGTCACACCTCAAAAATCAGGACCCCGAAGTATACAATGCCATCCGGAACGAACTGGAACGGCAGCGCTCCTATCTCGAACTCATCGCCTCGGAAAATATAGTCAGCCGGGCCGTTCTTGAGGCCCAGGGTTCGATATTTACCAACAAGTACGCTGAAGGATACCCCAACAAGCGCTATTACGGCGGCTGTGATTACGCCGACGTCGTGGAGAGCCTGGCCATTGAAAGGGCCATGGAGCTGTTCCAGGCGGAATACGCCAATGTCCAGCCCCACTCCGGCAGCCAGGCAAATATGGCTGTTTACTTTGCAGCCCTGAACCCCGGCGACAAGGTTCTGGGCATGGACCTGGCCCACGGCGGCCACCTCACCCACGGCAGCCCGGTCAACTTTTCCGGGCAGCTCTTCAACTTCGTCTCCTACGGCGTTGATAAAGAAACCGGCATGATCAATATGGAGGAAGTGGAGCGTGTTGCCCATGAACACCGGCCGAGAATGATCGTGGCCGGGGCAAGCGCCTACCCGCGGTTTATTGATTTTGCGGCCTTTCGAAGTATTGCCGACCAGGTCGATGCCCTCTTCATGGTGGACATGGCCCATATTGCCGGCCTCATCGCAGCGGGCGTCCATCCGTCCCCGGTGCCCTATGCCGACTATGTGACGACCACGACCCATAAAACCATGCGGGGTCCCCGGGGCGGCTTGATCCTGGCCCGGGAGGAATATGGCAAAAGCCTCAATTCGAAGATCTTCCCCGGCATCCAGGGTGGGCCGCTGATGCATGTTATAGCCGCCAAGGCGGTGAGTTTCAACGAGGCCATGTCCCGGGATTTTGTCCTCTACCAGCAACAGGTCGTGAAGAATTCGCAGGTCCTGGGTGATGCGCTGCTGCGGTATGGTTTTCGTCTGGTGTCCGGCGGCTCCGACAACCACCTGCTGCTCGTTGACCTGGCCAACAAGGAAATTACCGGCAAGGATGCGGAAGAGGTACTCGAATCCGCCGGTTTGACGGTCAACAAGAATGCGGTTCCCTTTGATACCGAGAGCCGTTTTGTCACCGGCGGCATCAGGATCGGGACCCCGGCCGTTACCAGCCGCGGCCTGAAGGAAGAGGAAATGGAGCAGATCGCCGGCTGGATCAACCGGGTTATAGCACACCGCACGGACACAGAAGAAATCGCCAGGATCCGCAGCGAGGTGCGGCAAATGTGCGAAAAATTCCCAATCTACCCGGACCTAGCATGAAGCCGGATTCCCGGCGGCGCCAAAAATAAATGGACGGCGGCCAATGCAATCGTCGCCTTACGTCAACCGGAAACAGACCCGTAATTTATTGCAATGAAAAAGGTACAGCGCCCATCCTGGGACGAATACTTCATGGGCATAACCGAACTCGTGGCCCAGCGCTCAACGTGTCTCAGGCGGCATGTGGGCGCCGTCCTCGTGAGGGACAAGCGTATTATCACCACGGGCTACAACGGTGCCCCGGTCAACATCAAGCACTGCCTTGATGCCGGCTGTCTGCGGGAGCAGATGGGCATTCCTTCCGGTGAGCGCCACGAGCTGTGCCGGGGGCTGCATGCCGAGCAGAATGCCATCATCCAGGCGGCGATCCAGGGTGTCAATATTCAGGGGGCAACCCTCTACTGCACCAATATGCCGTGCGCCATCTGCACGAAAATGCTGATAAATGCCGGGATCATTGAAATATTCTACAAGGAAGGCTACACCGATCCCCTTGCCGCCGATATGCTCGCTGAAGCAGGTATCACCCCGAAAAAATACGGTTGAGCCGCTGCCGCAGGCCGGACCGGCAGCCTGCAAAGCAACGGAAGGCCGCTAAGGGTTCTCACCGGGCACTGTTGGGCACCAGCCGGACCTGCCTGAAAAACACAGGGGAAAAATGTTATGAAATGTCCATATTGCGGTCACCTGGAGAACAAGGTCGTTGATTCGAGGCTGAATAAGGAAAACACCATTATCCGGCGGCGCCGCTCCTGTGAATCGTGCAGCCAGCGTTTTACCACCTATGAACGGCTGGAGGTCATGATGCCCATGCTGATCAAGAAAGACGGGCGGCGGGAGGCCTACGACCGCTACAAGGTGGTGGAGGGTCTCAAAAAAGCCTGCGAAAAACGACCGGTCAGCATGAAGGATATCGATGAGTTTGTCGACTTCCTGGAAAGAGAGCTTCAGGATATGGGGGAGCGGGAGGTGCCGACCCGGTGGATAGGGGAAAAGATGATGGAAGGCCTGGCAAAACTGGACGAAGTTGCCTATGTCCGCTTTGCCTCGGTCTACCGGCAGTTCAAGGACATAAACGAGTTCATGGATGAACTCAAAGGCCTCCTTGACACGAAAAAGGAAGACAGTGACGGATAAGGACCGCACCTTCATGCGCCTGGCCCTGCGGGAGGCGAGAAAGGGAATCGGCCGCACCTCGCCCAACCCCTCTGTCGGCGCGGTGGTGGTTAAAAACGGCAGGATTGTCGGCAAAGGGCACCACCAGCAGGCCGGCGGACCCCACGCAGAAATCCATGCCCTGCAGGCGGCCGGCCGCAAGGCAGAGGGGGCAACCCTCTATGTCACCCTTGAACCCTGCAACCACACGGGCCGAACCCCGCCCTGCACCGAAACGGTGCTGCGGGCCGGCATTTCCCGGGTCGTCATCGGCATGTTGGACCCGAACCCGGCGGTGGCCGGGGGTGGCGGAGCCTACCTTGCGTCGCAGCGGGTCGAGGTGACATCCGGGATACTGGAGGAGGAGTGCCGTGAAATAAATCTGCCTTTCTGCAAGCATGCCCTGACAGGGCTTCCCTGGGTGATCCTGAAGGCGGGCATGAGTGTTGACGGCCGGATAGCATCCCGCCCCGGCCAGCAAAGTAAAATAACCGGGAAAGAGTCCCACCGCCGCGTCCATGTTCTGCGGCGAGAGGTTGATGCCATCCTCGTCGGGATCGGCACAGTCCTCGCCGACGACCCGTCCCTGACTTGCCGCCTCGGACGGCAGCGGTCCGACCCGCTCCGGGTCATCCTGGATGCCGGCCTGCGTCTGCCGGTCTCGGCAACGCTGCTGCAGCAGGAATCGGCGGCAGAAACCTGGGTCTTCTGCGGTGAAAACGCTGACAGTAAAAAAAGAAGCAGTCTTGAGGCAGCCGGGGCCAGGATCAGAACGGTTCCTGTAGCAGCTGCCGGCAGCCTCGATCTTGCGGCCGTTCTGAAAATTCTGGGAGAGGCCGGAGTCACCAGCGTTCTCGTCGAAGGGGGGAGCAGGGTGCATGGCTCCTTCCTGGACGCGGGGCTGGCGGACCAGCTTTTCCTCTTTGTCGCGCCGGCTTTCATCGGCAGCATGGGAGAGCCGCTGGCGACTTTTCCCCCGGGCAGGCGGGAGAATCGTCTGCCGGGGTTCAGATTCATTAAGACCCGCCGTTACGGGGAGGATCTCCTTCTGGAAGGCAGGTTTTTCAACAGGTAACCACACGCAGCGCAGCCATGACCGAACAAGCAAAATCGCCAGCCATCAATTTTATTGCCGCCATCATTGCCGCCGATGTCAGCACCGGCAAACACGGCGGCAGGGTTGCAACCCGTTTTCCCCCCGAGCCGAACGGTTACCTCCATATCGGGCATGCCAAGTCCATCTGCCTCAATTTCGGCCTGGCAAGGGACTTTGACGGCACCTGCAACCTCCGTTTTGACGATACCAACCCGATCAAGGAAGAGCAGGAGTATATCGACTCGATCATGGAGGATGTGCGCTGGCTCGGGTTTGACTGGGAGGAGCGCCTCTACTTTGCCTCGGACTACTTTGAACAGTTCTACGAGTTCGCCCTCCTCCTTATAAGAAAAGACCTGGCATACGTCGACAGCCTGAGCGCCGACGAGATCAGGGAATACCGGGGCACCCTGACCCGGCCCGGCAGGGATAGCCCCTACCGCGCGAGGGGCGTCGAGGAAAATCTTGATCTTTTTCAGCGCATGAAAGCCGGGGAATTTCCAGACGGCACCCATGTCCTGCGGGCCAAGATCGACATGGGTTCGGGCAATCTGAACATGCGTGACCCGGTGATGTACAGGATCATGCACACCAGTCACCACAGGACGGGCGACGCCTGGTGTATTTACCCGATGTACGACTTTGCCCATGGCCAGTCCGACTCCATTGAGGGAATCACCCATTCCATCTGCACCCTGGAGTTCGAGGATCACCGCCCTCTGTATGACTGGTTCATTGAGGCGCTGGAACTTTCCTGTCACCCGCAGCAGATTGAATTTGCCAGGTTGAACCTGACCCATACCATCATGAGCAAGCGAAAGCTGGTGCGTCTCGTTGCAGAAGGACATGTCAACGGCTGGGATGACCCCAGGATGCCAACCATATCCGGCCTGCGCCGCCGCGGCTACACGCCCGCTTCAATCCGCGACTTCTGTGACCGGATAGGCCTGGCAAAAAAAGAGAGCATGGTGGATATGGCCCTTCTGGAGCATTGCCTGCGGGAAGATCTCAACAAAAATGCGCCGCGGGTCATGGCTGTTTTGCGGCCGCTCAAGGTTGTCCTGGAAAACTATCCCGCCGGGCAGACGGAAGAACTCGATGCAGTCAACAATCCGGGCGACCCCGGGGCCGGCAGCCGCAAGGTACCGTTCGGCAGAGAGCTCTATATTGAGCGGGACGACTTCATGGAGGAGCCGCCGCGAAAATTTTTCCGGCTGGCTCCGGGACGGGAGGTACGGCTGCGGTATGGTTACTTCATAACCTGTACCGGCGTGACACGGGATGAAGCGACAGGTGAGATACTGGAGCTCCGCTGCACCTATGACCCGGAAACCCGGGGCGGCAATGCTCCTGACAACCGCAGGGTCAAGGCAACGCTTCACTGGGTATCCGCCGACCATTCCTGTCCCGCCGAAGTGAGGCTCTACAGCCACCTTTTTACCAAAGAGAACCCGGCCGCCGTCGAGGAGGGGGAGGACTTTACCGGCTCCATCAACCCGGAATCCCTTGAAATCCTCATGGACTGCAGGGTGGAGCCGAGCCTGGCGGCTGCCCGGCCGGAGGCGATCTACCAGTTTGAGCGGCTCGGCTATTTCTGCGCTGACCGGCATGACTGCCGGGAAGGAAAGCTGGTGTTCAACAGGAGCGTCAGTCTCCGCGACACCTGGGCCAGGCTTCAGAAAAAAGCATGAGCGGTTGTGCCGGGATGTTTTACCCCCGGTGCTGCCGGTCGGGGTTGAAGAGCCGGAGGTAATCGGTATCCCGGGCTGAAACATTTTTGCGTTGCAGCTGGTGGGTTTCTGGAAGAAAAACGGTGATCTCCAGGTCTTTGCGCATTGTTATCTGGCGTGGAATGCCGGGTTTCCAGGCGTGCCCGCCCCCGGCCAGGACCACCAGTTTCATGCTAGGGGCCTGTTCGTGGTATTGTAAGAGATTGGCGGCCATGATGGCATCCCAGAGGACCTGGGCCTCACAGAAGTTGCTGAAGGAGTTGTCCTTTTTGCCGTGCCACTCGAATACCCGCTGGATGAAGGTTTCGTAATCCGGGGTAACATCACACGTCACGCCACTCGGCAACAGTGCCAGCTCTTCCGGGCCGAGGGAGGCAAACCCCTGGCGGGCTACCTTGCGTGTCACCTCCCGGGGAATATTGAGGGCGACGAGCGGGATCTGATGCTCCCTGGCATAAAGAAAGATATCCCGGTACAGCACCCAGGGAAAGTCCCAGTTCCTGTAATAGGTCTTCAGAAAGTCATCGAGGCCGAGGTTGCCGGCGATCCACCGGTCAAGTTCGGCCTGGTAGCCGGTTTCAAACATTTCAAGGCCGATGGCCAGCGGCTTTTCGGCCTTTTCGTGAATCTCCCTGATTATCTCCAGCTGGGTCCGGTGATGGAGCGGGTTGTCGTGATGTTCGCCAACCAGGAAAACCTGCGAGCTGATGGCGTCGAAGACGGCCCCGCTGACAGAGCTGTAGGAACGGTCGGCAACCCGAAAAAACGGCCCATCCGGCTCTGTCGAACAGGAAGCGGTTAAAAGGGTGGCCAGGATGAGGACGACGGCCAGGGGCGGCCGCAGGCGGGCGCAAACAGCCGCAACACCTGTCTGCACAAAAGGGACTGCACCTGGTATGCGTTTTGTTTTCATGGTCGTTTCCCGGCAAGAGAGCAGGATGCAGCATTACCACAGACCGCATCTTTTTTCGCCACCTTTTTTTTGATACCGTATATTAATCCCTGCTGCAGGATAATGGCTGTTTCTTTTCAGAATCCCCAAAAGCCCCCCAAGGGCAATCCTCTGGAGGGCTTTCAGGGAAAACGGTCGGGGATCAGCGGGAAATGTCGAAGGTAAAACTGCCGCTGCCGTCATTTGTTACGGTGATATCGGCAACCGGCACCGGGTAATCGGTACTGCCGTAATATTCCGATGGCATTGCAATCTCGTAGGTCCTGGCAAGCAGGCCGGCTTCAATCTGCAGTGTTGCCGTTTCCGGCCCCTCACCCTTGAAGTAGTCCAGGCCGACACGGTAGGTCCCCGTTGCAAGTGTCTCGCAGCCGGGCACCGTATAGTGCTCCGGGCCGTAGCCGGACCTGTCGTCGCGGTCCAGGTAGCCGGAATCGCCCTGGAGATTATTCCAGAACACATGGGTGGAGCCGGGCTCATGGACATGGAGATCCATATCCGGCTCAGACCCCCAGGTGAGGGAGACGGTGATGACTCCGGGTGTGACGATACGGCTCGGGGTCGCAAGACTGTTGAGAACAGCGGCAATATCTCCGGTGATCTGGCTTTCGCTGTTGCTTCCCGCCACCATGTATGACTCGATAAAACGATGCGACAGGAAATCTTCCGCCGAAACCGCAATGTTTTCGGTATTCGGCACCATGGGGCTGGAGGGAAGGTTTAACTGGGCTGCGATGAGCGCCAGGATGACCTTGTCACTTTTAAGAGTGGTGTACGGAGAGTCGGCCCCCAAAACGCTGCTGTCGACGTTGGCCGCGGAAACCATGCCGAAACTCTGCCTTTCACGGCTGTTCAGCATGGTATATGCCTGGTTGCCAAAAAGATTTCCCTGCGAGTGGGCCACAAGAACCATCTTTTTGCCTTCGGCGATCCTGGTCTTATAGGCGGCGACATGGTTCCTGAGGCTGTCGGTTGTTGCCAGCGCACTCCTGTCGAGAGCTGCCGCCAGGCCGATGAACTTGTCGGCAAACCAGTCCGGCATCACCTCAAGCCCCATGAAGAAACGCCAGAACCTGCTCGTGTTCCCGGTCAGCAGCTGGATGGCGGACTCCAGCAAGTCGAGGGGCAACCCCCGGGTTTCATTGTAGGCAATACTGAATTCCAGGCCGGTAAAATCCGTCGGCGCCATTGTAGCCTGCAGCCGTTTTTTGACCACTTCCAGGGAGTCGGCCGCATTTTTCTTTGTCGATTTAATGCCATTGCCATAAAAGACCACGCTTTCCTTTCTGTCACAGATGGAGGCGGCGCCGGTTTCTGCCAGCAGTGTGGCGCTTAAGAGGCACAAAAGAAGTAAGCAAAAAAAGAGTTTCATGGTCAATCCTCCAGTTGGTCGGGGTCGAATGTACAGGACGTTTTGTATTGATCCAGGTCCCTGGTTCCAAAAACATGGCCGCTGAGCTTGGCATCGTATGCGAGGTAAGCCCTGCTGCGTGCCTCCGTGTTTAGAAATTCTGCCAGCAGCATGTTGTCAATACGCCGCCCGTCGTCCGGGCGGATGTAACGGATACATTCACTTGCCCGGGCCTCCAGTTCCGTGTTGCGGAGAGCGCCTGCCTCGTCGGGACTGTTGAGGATAATATTCTGCAGCGCGAGGGCAGCCTGCCGCAATGCCGCCCTGGTTTTAGCGGAATCCGGGTAGTGCAGGAAGATATAGCGCTGGATGTCGTCGCGGAGACCGTCATCGTCGCTGTCAATTCCGCCAAGGGTAGTTTTGCCTGCCTCGCCGGGGTCGGGGGGCAGACCCTCGTTATCAGGAGGCCCGGGCGGTTCGGGGTCCTGACAGTCGGGATCCGTTGCAAGATAGTCGGGGTTGCAGCACCCGTCTGCCGTGGCATCGCACTCGCCCTGGTACAGGGTTTCCTTGCAGGACCGGACACACTCCCTGGCCCGGCTCCCTTCAGCCATGAACTCTTCCGCTCCTGAATCAGCGAGGAGCGGGTTGAAACCCTGGATGCACTGCCGGACACAGGGGCCAAGCCTGGCCTTCTCGCCGGACCAGCTTCCTGTCGGGGTCAGCAGCAGCAGCGCTGCTGCCAGTAACGTTAATTTCTTCGTTTTCATGTAATTCTCCTTTGTTCAATATGCGAGGTGTTGTTTTTCGGGTCTCTGCAGAGGGTAGTTGCAGCACACGTGTATCTGTTTTTTAGCCCATAACTATATGTTTTCAATGAAAAAAAATGGCAGAAAAGTGCCAGGAAAAACTGGCAGGCCGGGCAGGGGACAGGAGTTACAACCGGTTTTGCAACCTGTCGGAATACCAGGCAGGGGTTTAACGAGACTTTATTGATTCTGGGCAATCAAGAAGGACAGGAAGGTGTTTCCCGGACCACTTTTGGGGGTGTCAGAACAAAAGGGAAATAGTGGAAAACGGCGGGAAAAAGGGATGGAGGGGTGCGGAGAAATTGGGGTACAGGAGGCACCGGTTAGGAAAAAATGGTGCGCCGCATAAAAAAAGGCAGAGCCGCAAGGACCCTGCCTTCATGGGGTTAAGAGAAGCCTTTTCTGCAGGTCAGTCGATTTTTTCAAAATACTCTTTTTCGGCGCCGCACTTGGGGCAGACCCATTCGTCCGGAAGGTCCTCGAAAGCCGTGCCCGGCTCAATTCCGTTTTCGTAATCACCCTCAGCAGGGTCGTACACATAGCCACAGGGACATTCGTATGATGCCATAATTTCCTCCAGAACGGTTTTTTTAATAAGCAGTTATCGTCTGTTTTTGGGAATCATTATTAAATCTAGGCGAAAATTTAATGCCGGAATGTATTTTGTCAACTCAAAAAAACCGCAGCGGATAACCATTTCACTCATGGGGCTCACTGAAATCGAGGGTACCGTAACGGTATAATTTTGCCGAGCGGTCCTGCCAGCAGTTGGAGGGGGAGCCCTGTTTCAGGCAGAGTTGTGAAAGGAAATTGACGGGGTTGGGGATATCCTCCCACACCTGGGGAAGATATGTCGAGCGCTTGCCATTATAGGAAAGGATAACGCCGTCTTTGCCGGGCCGCAGCAGGCCTGGGTACTGGAGAGGGTTGTCAGCCTGCAGCTGGGTTGGAAACTCGAGAACGGCGATGGAAATGACGAGGGTATCCAGCTCCGCGCGGCTCACCGGCTCGAATCGGTAATCATTGACCGCGGAGCGGACGGCGCAGAACTGGATATTTTCATGGAGCGGGTTGGGAGAAACAAGATCACCGATGCAGCCCCGCAGCTGTCCCGATTTTTTCAGGGTGACAAAAACACTGCGGGGAATATTGAGGATGGCATGCTTTTCGAGAAGATCCGGGTCAGTGGAGCTGTAGTCTCCTTTATCCAGGTATTCCTCAATGGTGCGGCGGGCAAGTTGCAGCAGTTTCTGTTTTTCAGCTGCTGATAGGGAAAAGGGTTCGTGGAAGGCAATGGCGCTGTACCCGACGACGCTGGAGCGGTCGCCGCTCACGGTTCCGGAGTTGTCATACTTCAGCAGCGTCGATTCCCACCCCTGCAGTTCAGCGAGCCTTACCATGGTGCGGAGGACCTGGGGGCCGTCGGCAGTGGTTCGGGAGAGGGCTTCATCGTCGCGGCTCAGGATTGCCTGGATAGTCGAGGAGTCCAGCTGCCGTGCCTGCCGGTCCGGGTAGAAATGGGACAGGTCGACACTGAAGACGAAGAGGGTCCGTTCATCGGCATAGCCGCTGAGAATTTCCGCCAGCCCGGCAATGGCCTCTTTGTCCATTTTTCCAAGGATCATGGGGATAATCGTAAAACCGGGCCGGGGTGCTTTTTGTTTCAGGCCCTGGAGAAAGGGAAGCTCCACCTCGATGACGTACTTTGTATGGGCCGCCGGAACTTCCTGAAAGAGCGGGTTTTCAAGGAGGTCATCGACAACGTTTGCCAGCGGGATCTTTGCCCCGGGGATCTGGTAATGGCTGTAGGGCGGGAGCGAAACGTTGCTGAAGTCCGCTTCGCTGCTGTGGTTTGCCGCCAGGATGAATACCCGTTGAAAGTCGCTGCCAACCTCACGGAAAGCGGCGGCAGCGATCCTGCCGCTGTACATGTAGCCGGCGTGAGGGATCAGGACAGCCTGGACCCGCTTGAGTCCTATGGGCGGATTGGCAGAGAGGAGCTTTTCTATTTCTGCGGCGAGCGCTTCACCACTGAATGGATAGAACTGCCCGGCCGCGGCGGCCGGCCTCGTGCTGTCGGCCATTTTCCGGGGGCTGTATGCTTCTGCTTCCCGGCGGGTCTGTTCGATGGCGTCTTCCATCTGCTGCCTGTCCCAGCCTTTGCCTAGGGTCAGGAGAAGGGTGGCGCCGAGGGCAAAGAAGACGAGGGCTGCCAGGTAGCCCAGAATTGGCATGATTTCGCGCAACTGTTCTTCTGGTTCTGTCATAACCATACTCCCGGAATTTCTGCACCGCAGGGGCAGTG
>JAFDCC010000061.1 GCA_019312985.1 Deltaproteobacteria bacterium | reverse complement strand
CGATGAGATCCTGAACCTGCTGAAAGAGCTCAACGACGAGGGCCAGACCATCATCATGGTCACCCACAACCCTGACGCCTGCAGGGACACAACGAGGACCATCCAAGTCAGGGATGGCTCCTGTTATACAAATTAAGCAAATGGCAACTAAAATATCTCTGCCAAGTGCCTGCCCCTCACTCTGCAGCCTTCTTCGGCTGCCGAGGGCAGGCATTCCCTCCCCATAGCCGGATTTACCCAACCCGGCGACACACAACGCCCAAGCCCAGAGGGCCATCCGATTGACAGCAGGGCAGAGATAATGCTGCCGATCCGGATGGCCCTCACTTCTTCCCCCCCTGCTGCGGCACAGTATCACCCTTCACGGCCATAGTAATAGCTACATGCTATCATTATGCTATAATCCTTCTATTATTTATTTTTCACTGATCTGAGGTATCATGGTCTCATTTCCAGGCTGAACAGTAATTTTTTCCGACCACGAAGGAGGCACCCATGACGAAGCCAAGAGTTCTTGTCATTGACGACGAACCCGTTCTGCAGAAAGCCATGCTGAAGATCCTGCAGAACGAAAAATATGACATTGCCTTTGCCAATAACGGCCTTGAAGGGCTTGCCTCCCTGAAGCGAAAACAGCCGGATTTGATCTTTCTCGACCTGCGCATGCCGGGCCTGGACGGCTTCGGTTTTCTTGAAACCATCAACATCAAGGCCGACGACCCCTACCATGTTGTCGTCATCACCGGCCACGGCGACGACCGGGAGGTCATGCGCAGCTTTGAACTGGGGGTGAACTTTTTTCTGCGCAAGCCCTTGAGCTTCATCGAGGTGCGCTGCCTGGCACGGCGCTGTCTTGAAATGAAGGCAAACGAGAAAAAACTTCGTTTGCACCGCGACAGCCTGGAAAAGCTGGTGACTGAAAGGACGCTGGCCCTGGTGAACCAGGTCCGCTTTCAGCAGAACCTCATCGACTCCATCCCGGTTCCGGTCTACTTCATGGATGGTGACCTGCACTACATTGGTTGCAATAGAACCTTTGAGGAATCACTGGGTAAAGACAGGAAGGATATCACCGGCAGAACAACGCTGGAGCTCATGGAACACGACCAGGCCACAATCCACCACCAGAATGACGTTGAGCTCCTGAAGACGGGCAAAGCCGCATCCTATGAAATAACCGCCACATACCCGGACGGCTCGGTGCACGACCTGCTCGTGTTCAAGTCCCTGTTCCGGGACAAAAACGGGGCGGCCGCCGGCATTGTCGGCACAAATCTTGATATCACCGAAAGAAACCAGGCCCGCGTCCAGATAGAGCTGCATGCCGAGGAACTGGAAAACACGAACACCGCCCTGCGGGTCCTCCTGAAACAGGTGAGCGACAGCAAAACCGAGATGGAAAACAGGATCATGGACAACCTAACCAGGCTGGTGAATCCCTACCTTGATCTCCTTGAGGAAAACCTTGTTAGAACCCCGCAGGTTGAATACGTCAGGGTCATCCAGGAGAACATCAAGAAGATCACCTCAACATTTTCTCTCAGTCTCTCCTCGAGCTACCTGGGCTTAAGCCCGCGGGAGATACAGGTGGCGGACCTGGTGCGCCAGGGCAGGGCCAACAAGGAGGCGGCCCGTATTCTCAATATTTCCGTCAATGCCATCGAGTTTCACCGAAACAACCTGAGGAAAAAACTGGGACTGCAGAACAAAAAGATCAACCTGCGGACATACCTCCTCTCCATGCAGTAGCAGGCTTATACCCTCTCAGGGTAACGGCTTTTCCTGCAGAAACTGGGGATCTCCGAAGCTCTTTTCCAGCGAGTCGGCCAGATCGACCCGGATACCGTGCTCCCCGCCCGCTGTGACGGAATTATTGAGACCGTCAGAGTAGCTGTCCTCATTGCCGCCCGCATCGATGAAAAATGAAAGGCTCGCACCGCCGTGATACTCATTGCTCTCCGCCGGGGCCTGCACCCCGACATACTGATCCGTGCCACTGCTGTCGAGAAAAAACGCCATGCCGTTATGGGATGAGGCTGCCTGGGAAAAGCCGTGCGGTCCAAGGTATATGTCATTACCCTGCACGTCGACGAGGGCGGCCATGCCCAGGTCCCAGGCCGCACCCTGCAGGGCGACCCGGTAGCCGCTGTAGCGGTCGTTGCCGCCGTCATCCATGAGCAGGCCGGCGGCGGAGTGGGCGGAAGCTCCCTGGCCATAGCGGGAGGCGGTATAGACGTCGTCACCGCTGCCGAAATTCCTGAGGATGCCAAGGCCGAAAAAATACCCGGTTCCCTGGGAAAAATTGCCGGCCCAGAAGCTGTCCTCCCCGTCGCCGTCCAGCAGCAGACCGATGCCGCCGGAGGAATAGCCCCGGAAGCCAATGCCAAGGCCCTGGGATGATCCCTGAAATATGCCAGAAGTGCCGTAGGAACTCTTTTCGCGACCGCCGGCAAAGTACCGGTCGTCGCCGCTGTTGTCCAGCAGCCCTCCTAGCCCCTTCACCCCGCCAACCCCCTGGGCAAAGAGGTCTGCCTGGTAGGAGTCATTTCCCCCGGCATCGAGAAGGAGGCCGACACCCCAGAATGCCACCCCCTGGTTGAATTCTTCCCCGTAATACCGGTCATTGCCTCCCTTATCGCTCAGCAGGCCGATGCCAAGTACCGCGCTTCCCTGGGAAAACCGGGTGCCGATGTACAGGTCGTCCCCGCCAAGGTCCAAGAGGAGGCCGACGCCCAAAATACCGCTTCCCTGGGCAAAGTACTCAGTGGCCAGGTACTGGTCGCTGCCCTCCAGGTCAAGAATGACAGCGAGCGGCTGCCTGCCGTGCACCATGCCTGCCGCACCCGTATAAAGGTCATCCCCGCCAAGGTCAATTATGAGGGCGGCGGCTGACCTGTAAGTATTATTGCCCCGGCCGCCGATGATCACCGGGCCGGCCTTCGAGGACATGACATGGCTGACGCTGCCGTCTACCCCTTCTGCCGTTTCCCCGGCCGGATCGGCCTCATCCCGGAGGGCAGCGGCCAGGCCGGCAAGCAACTGCGGCTCGGCCAGCTCGGCCAGGGTCAGGCCGGCCTGAAAGAGGCTCTGAAAATCGACCTTTTTGGCAAGCGCGATAATCTTCTCATTATGGCCCCTGTCCCCGGGGTAGTCCGGCCGTTCGACATAGTAGGAATGGGAAAACCTGTGGAACAGCTTCTCCAGCTGCTCTTCGAGGTAGAGGAGTTCCTCGCTGCTCAGCTGCGCAAAGGCCTCCCGGCGGAACTCCCAGGCCCTGTCCACGACCTGAACGATATGGTCAAGCCACGCCTGCACCCCGGGAAAATGGCTGGACGAAACGGTTGCCGGCGTCACGGTCACATCGAGCAGACCGGCCCCCTCTTCCAGGAGAGCCCCGGGCCCCGCATTATTGGCCAGTTCTGCCAGCCTCGCCGTCTTTTCCTCCAGCACGGGGACAAGCTTGAAAGGGTCGCGGTGCAGGTACCGGAAGAGCGGAAGGCGGAAGCCGTCGTCCCAGAGCTCGTCATCTCTGTAGCGGGTCAAAATATCCTCGTACTGTTCCTGGAGGCCAAAGTGGGCTGTCAGCAGCTCCAGCATGCCAGTATAGTCCGTTGCCAAATCCTCATACTCGGGGAAAAGCTCGCTGTTGGCCGGCACATCCTCCTCTTTCATCGTTGGCCGCTCGCCCAGGACGACATCAAGGGTGAGAATCCGGGTTCTGTTGTCAACGGTAATTGTCAGTTTCTCCTCCGGCCCCTGATCCGCAAGAATCCTTTCCAGCTCTTCCCGGTCTCTCGGCTGCAGTTCACGACTGTCGATCTTTGCCCGGATTGCAGAACTCGGCCGCAGCACTTTCAGGCAGATCCGGTCACCGGGTTTCTTCCTGTTCCTGGTATAATGCGAAAAATACGTTTTGCGCTCCTCATCAGAGACTGTGTCGAGGGTTATTCCATCAAACTGCAGTATGATGTCGCCTGCCCGCATGCCGATGCTGTCTGCCGCAGAGCCGGGAACAACGCGGGCCACGAGGTAGCCGTGGGAAACGTTTGCCTTTGCTAACATTTCTGTTTCGACCAGCCGGTGGGAGATGCCGAGAAAGGCGCCGCGTCCGGAAAGCTTTATGTCTTCACCGTATTCATCGCGGGAGAGCTCCTCCAGGGAGGGCGGCGCCGGGCTGGAAGGGCAGACCTTGAGCGGGGCACATGCTGCAGAGAGACAGAGAAATAGAAGGATGGATATAGTTCTGATGTTCATAGCAAAAAAACCGGCTGCGGCAAATTCATTGTACATTCCCTCGCCACTATACACGGTTCGCGGGACTGGTAACAATATTTCTTGCAGGCAGCGCCATTACAGGGCCTATCGTTGCAGCCGCGGCCCGTTTCAAATGCATCAGGAGCAGCAGCCAGTTTTTTGCCGGGGAAAAGTAACTGGAGAAGGGCGGGCAACCAATCAGGACGCTGATGCAGAAACAAAGCACAGCGCCACTTTTCTGGACCAGGGCGGCTTAAAATTCCGCATTTAGAGGAGAAAGAGCAACCCCAGGTATATCATGGCAAAAAGCCCCAGGATGCTGATGGGCAGAACCCCGGCCTCGACCTGGCGCCGGAATTTTTCCCTGGCGTCCACCTCTTCCTGGCCGCTCAGGCCGCTTACCGCCCAGTACGGCTTCATGACAAGCAGCAGCAGATGTGCCGGGCCGTGCCGGGCAAACCTGCTCAGGCCGCCGACAAATCTGCCGGTAAATAACTGGTCGGCCAGTCTGTTGGCACCGTTCAGCACGGCTGCCATTGCCCGGTAAAACAGGGGGCCGCCCCTGCGGTACACCAGGTCGGCATCGAGGTTGATGGCCCGTATTTCAGCCGGATATATACCGGAAAGCAGCAGCAGGGTGAAAGCCAGGGCGGAGAACATGAGAAGCTGCAGCTGGAAGAGGACATGCGATGCCGTATAGGGAACAAACTCAACCGGGTACGGCAGGATGGAATAGAGAAATTTCGGGTAGGCACCCAGAAAAATACAGAAAAAGGCGGCAATCCCCATGGCAACCAGCATGCTGACAGGGGCTTCCTTGACCCGATGCCCGGCATCGTGGGAAAAAAAGGCAAAGAAGGGGATTTTGATGCCCGAATGGTGGAAAACACCGGCCGAGGCAAAAAGCAGGGTGAGCCAGACAATGCTCATATGGCCGTGGGCAGCCGCGTCAAGAACCATTGACTTACTGACAAAACCGCTGGTGAGCGGGAAAGCGGAGATGGATGCTGCCCCTATGGAGCAGAAAAGTGCGGTCCACGGCATGGACTTGTAAAGCCCGCCGAGGTCGGTGGCATTGATCTTGCCGGTCCGGAACATTACGGCCCCCATGGACATGAAGAGCAGCGATTTATAGAGAATATGTGCAAAAGCATGGGCTGCAGCCCCGTTAATTGACAGCTCGGTGCCGATGCCGATGCCGACCATCATGAAGCCGACCTGGTTGATAAGGCTGTAAGAGAGGACCCGGCGCAGGTCATTTTCAATGACGGCGTAAAATATGGGAAACGCCGTCATCAGGGCGCCGATCCAGATAAGGGGTTCTGTTCCCGGAAAGGTCCTGGCCAGGGCATACACTGCCGTCTTCGTTGTAAAGGCGCTTAAAAATACGGCGCCGCCCACGGTGGATTCAGGGTAGGCGTCGGTGAGCCATGAATGCAGGAGGGGCCAGGCCGCATTGATACCCATGCCGATGAAGATGCAGTAGGTAGCAGGGCTGTGCAGGCCGATAAAGCCGAGGGAGACGGACTGCTGCTCGCTGATATACATGATGATGCCGGCCAGGAGAACGAGGCCGCCAAACACATGCACCATGAGGTAGCGGAATCCCGCAGCCTGGGAAGCCCTCGTACGCCTGGCCCATATGAGCCACAGGGCGCTCACCGTAAGCATCTCCCAGAAGACGAAGAAGGTGAACAGGTCCCCGGCAAAAACGACTCCCAGGGCGCTGCCGGCATAAACGAGGCCGGCAACGTGCTCCAGGTCACTTTTGAAACCGAGGGTGTAAATTACGCCGATAAGGGATATGAGGTGAAAAATGTAGCCAAAAACCAGGGAAAGCCTGTCGACCTTGAACGGTACGAGATCAAATCCGAGGAAGTGAACTTCCCAGGCTGTCCCGACCTGCGTGCTCAGCAGGAATAAAAAGCTGACGACCGGCAGGGCCATCATGTACGCCGACTTGAACCTGCCCCGCAGCAGCGGCACTGCCAGGGCCCCCAGAATAAATATAAAAGCGGGAGGGATGAACTCAATCATAGTAATCCTCTTCCCTCTTCACAAAAGGCCGGAGAATGTACTTTGCCGCCAACACCAGGAGGACACAGGCGACAAAACCGTAAATGGCATAGAATCCGAACCACTCCTCCCAGGCAAAATAAGGGTGCTTGTGGACTAGGGGCTCAAGTGCCAGAAGCAGGACCAGGGTTCCGAAAAGCCCGTACAGCACCCGCTGCACATTTTTCGGCTTGTCGAAGATATGCTGTTTTTCTGTTTTCATGCCACTGCTCCCCTCATGCTCTGAGAAAAATCATGACCAGGTAAAGCAGGCTGAGCCCGAAAACCACGTAAAAAGCTGGGCGGTATCCTGGAACCGGTTCATGTTTCAATTCTTTCAGTTCTTTGCCGTCCATTATCTATCCTCCGGTAATGGCCCGGACGGCTAAACCGGCCAGGCGGATAAAGGGCTGCGGAAAGTAGACAAGTGCCACCGAAGCTGTTGCCGTAAAAACCAGGGGGACGACACACCAGAGGGGAGGTTCCTCGACCGTGTCACCGAACATTGATTCTTCCGGGGTGCAGAAAAAGGCCCGGTATACAATGGGCAGGAAGTAAGCCGCATTAAGCAGGGAACTGGCGAGAAGGACGACGAGCATGACCGTTTGGTCCGCCTCCAGGGTGCCGAGAACAAGAAACCACTTGCTGATGAAGCCGCCGGTCGGCGGCAGGCCGATAACACTGAGGCTGCCGATAAGAAAGGCGGTCATGGTCACCGGCATGCGTCTGCCGATGCCGACCATCTCGCTGATATACTTTTTGCCGGTTGCCACAAAAATCGCGCCGGCGCACATAAACAGGGTGATCTTGCCGAAGGCGTGCATGGCAATGTGCACCAGGCCGCCGGTGAGCCCCTTCGGGGAAAGGAGGCCGGCCCCCAGGACGATATAGGAAAGCTGGCCGATGGTGGAAAAGGCGAGTCTGCGCTTCAGGCCATCCTGGGACAGGGCTATGAGCGAGGCGGTCAGGATGGTGAAGGCCGCGATGTAGCAGAGCACCGTGCCGAGGTGAAGCGACGCCAGAAGCTCTGTGCCGAATATACCGGTAACGACCAGGAAAATGGAGAAGACACCGACCTTGACCACCGCCACGGCATGGAGCAGGGCCGATACCGGGGTGGGCGCCACCATGGCTGCCGGCAGCCAGGCATGAAATGGCATGATGCCTGCCTTGGCAAAACCGAATACGAACATGAGCAGCAGAACGGTCACGGCGGTTTTGCCGATATGGCCGGCCAGGATGCCCTGGGCCCCGAAGTCAAGGGTGCCGGCGGCAAAGTATGTAACCAGCATGGCCGGCAGCACCAGGCCGATGGAGGTGCCGAGGATAAAGCCGAGATACTTCCTGCCTGAGATGCGCGCCTCCTGATCCTGGTGGTGGGTTACCAGGGGATAGGTGGCAAGCGACAGCATCTCGTAGAAAAGGTACATGGTAAAGAGGTTGGCGGAAAAGGCGACGCCGATGGTGGCGGAGAGCGCCACCGCAAAAAAGGAAAAATAGCGGGTCTGGCTGTGCTCGTCAAGGCCGCGCATATAGCCTATGGAGTAGGCGGAGGTGACAATCCAGAGGGTCGAGGACACAAGGGCGAAGAGCATGCCCATGGCATCGACCTTCAGCATGATGGCC
This sequence comes from Deltaproteobacteria bacterium, assembly GCA_019312985.1. Classification (GTDB taxonomy): domain Bacteria; phylum Desulfobacterota; class Desulfobulbia; order Desulfobulbales; family BM004; genus BM004. The sequence continues at coordinate 2,965 of JAFDCC010000061.1, read as the reverse complement.
AGGCCGGGAAGCACCTCGGCAATGGAAAACTCAATGGTGCCGCCATCGAGGATAAAGGGGACCATGGAAACGACCAGGCCGAATTTTATGATGCCGGCTAGAAAGGTCGAGGCTTCACGGAGGTTTGGGTTCCTACCGAAGGCCGTGATGGGAATTACTGCTGCCAGAGATACCAGGACGGCGAGAAGCGGTTTTATGGAGGTCCTGGTTTCCATGGAGGATATAATCCTGTTGGCACTGCCAACCTCATCATGTTGGTAACGATGGCGCCGGAATAGACGCCGATGAGAATGAGCCCCAGGGCCACAACCAGGAGCGGCAGCAGCATGGAAAAGGGGGCCTCGCTCACCGTTACCGCCGGGCCGTGACTGCCGTGATGGTCCGTTATCGGCTCAAAGTAGGCTATCTAAATAATCCTGAAGAAGAGGATGGCGTTGACGAGGCTGGAGATGAGCAGCGCGGCGACGAAGTGGTAGCTTCCCGCCTGGATGGCACCGAGGATAAGGTACCACTTGCTGAAGAACCCGGCCGTGGGCGGCACCCCTATCATGGACAGCGCCCCGACGGTAAAGGCTGCCATGGTGACCGGCATCTTCCGGTAAAGACCCTCCAGGTCGGAAAGCCTGCTGCCGCCGGTCTTATAGACGACAATGCCGGCAAAGGCAAAGAGGCAGAAGGTCATGAGGGCATCGTTGACAATGTGGAGAATGGCGCCGGTGATGCCGTAGCCGGTAGCGAGCCAGAAGCCGCCGACCATATAGCCCACCTCCGCCACGATCAGGTAGGTCAGCATCTTTTTCATTTCCTGCTGCGCCAGGGCGAGAATGGAGCCGAAGAGGATGGCCGCCACCGCGAGCCAGACGATGGGCTCCGCCACCGAGAGGACGTCAAAGACATAGCCGGCGGAAAAGACCGACAGCATAATCCGGATCATGATGTAGACCGAGACCTTCGTAACCAGGGGGGCGACAAGGCAGCCGGCGGCGGAAGGCGCGTAGGTATAGGCGTTCGGCAGCCAGGTATGCAGCGGGAAAAAGGCCATTTTGAGCCAGACACCTACCAGGATGAGAAGCAAGGCGACAAAGACAGCCGTGTTGCCGTAAAGCCCGGGGAGAATGCCCAACAGGTCAGCCATGTTGAGTGAGCCGGTCATGATGAAAAGGTGGCCGACGCCGAGAAGGTAGAAACTGGCGCCGATGGTGCCGAGGATAACATAGTTGAAACCGGCAACCAGGGCCCGGTTGTCGCCGAGGGCGATAAGGGCGTAACCGGTGAGGGCGGCAATTTCGAGGAGGACATAGAGGTTGAAGGCGTCGCCGGTCACGGTCATGCCGAGAAGGCCCGTCACCAGGAGAACAAAGAGGGTATAGAACTGCACCACTTTGTCCGGCAGCTCCTTTTCAACGCTTCGCCGGGAAAAAATAACCGCCAGAAGGCTGACAAAGGCGACGGCTGCCAGCACAAGGCCGTTGAGGTGGTCGATGACATACTCGATGCCGAAGGGCGGCGGCCAGCCGCCGAGGCGGTAACTGAATGAACCTGTTTCCATGACCCGGTGCAGGGTCATGAGCGTGGCGCCGAAGGTCGCCGCCATGGCAAGCAAAGCAACGGGAAAACAGCTCCGCCGGTTGAACAAGCCGCTGATGTTGACGGCAAAGGCGCTCAACAGGGGGATAACGACAAGAAGGGCGGGCGCCTGCTGGTAGATCATCATTGCATCCGCTCCTGCAGTTCATCTTCCTCCAGGGTATTGTAGCGCCGGAATATGGCAAGGCATATTGCCAGGGCCACCCCGAGGGTTCCGACGGAGACGACGATGGCCGTCAGCATCAAAACGTGGGGAAGGGGGTTGGCGTAGTGGGCAACATCAATGGCCGCCTCGACTGCGCCGTGGCTGCCGTCGCCGTGGGCGATGATCGGAATCGTCGCGTCTTTCTTGGCGCCGATGGACACGTAAAAAACGATGATGGCCGTCTGGAATATCGACATGCCGATAACCTTCTTCACCAGGTTGTTCTTTGCCAGCATGGCATAGAGCCCGATCATCATCAACAGGATGTAAATCCAGTAGTTATATTCGGCGACGAGCGATTTCATAAACAGTCTGCTTTTTTCTCCCCCATGACGCCGGCACCCTAGAGGCCCTTGTCCAGTTTCCCGTTGCTGGAGAGGTTGAGGTAGATGGTGATGACTATTGCCATGACGGCAATGGCAACGCCGATTTCAATGCCGAGCATACCGTGGGAACGGGCCATGATTTTGTCCGTTGCCGGCAGAATCTTACTGAGTATCGAATAGTCAAGAAAATTAGCGCCGAGCAGGAGGCAGACAAAGCCGATACCGGCATAAATGAGGACACCGATGTTGCCGAGCAGGATGTTCCATTTTTCACTCATCCGCTGCTGCACCAGCTGGATGTCGTACGTGATTGCCAGAAGGATGAAACTGGCGCCGAGAATGACCCCTCCCTGGAAACCGCCGCCCGGGCTGTGGTGGCCGTGGGCTACGACGTAAAGAGCGAAAAGCTGCATGAAGGGTACGAGCTGGCGGCTGACAAAGCGGATAATCGTGTCCTGGTAGCCCGCGGAAATGGTGTAGGGCTCGGGAAGGTCGCAGCGGTCCGTGTGCTGCACCCGGCGCAGGATGGCGATGACGGCCAGGCCCGCCGCAAAGATGACCGCTGTTTCAAACATGGTGTCAAAACCGCGGTAGTCGGCAAGAACCGAGGTTACCATGTTGGGAACCGCAGTATCGGCAATGGTCTGCGTGATATAGTAGGGTGAGACATGCAGGCTGGCAGGTGAAGCCGGGTCGGCAAAACCCGGAAAATGAACCTCGGCGGCCAAAAGAACCAGCCCCATGATGAGAGCGGCCCCGAGGCCGATGAGCTTCGAGGTGATACGTCCCTTCTTCCGCTGCTTCACCGTTCTTTTCGTCTGGAAGGCGGCGGCGATGAAAAGAATGG
>JAFDCC010000060.1 GCA_019312985.1 Deltaproteobacteria bacterium | reverse complement strand
GAAGAACTTCTACCAGCGGCGCCTTATTTCGGCCCGGCTTTACTTCGTTTCCCTTCAGCGAGCAGCCGCAGGGTTAACAGCTTTTCGGTATTCTTATGACAGCTCCTAAGCCTTGGCAGGCAGCTGGACAACAACCTTGGTATACTCTCCTTCCGTGCTTTCAAGGGCGATTTTGCCGCCGTGATCAGTAATAATGCCATGGCTGATGGCAAGGCCCAGGCCGGTACCTATCACTGGAGGCTTGGTCGAGAAAAAGGGGTTGTCTATCCTGTTTATGATCGCGTTCGGGATTCCCGTGCCGTAGTCGATAAAGGTTATCTCCAGGTAAAGGGTTCCGTTTATTTCTTCCTCGGCCCCATGAATCAGGAGGTTTTTCCGTGGGTGCGTCTTGGTGTACTTCTGATTCAGGGCGTAGCGGGCGTTGTTGACGATATTCAGAAAGACCTGCTCGATCTGCTGAAAATCCGCCTGAATTTTAGAAAGTCCCCGGGGAAAATCAATGGTCAGGTTGATGCCGTCCTTGCGTAACTGGGTCTTCGTAAGGGCCATGACCTCATCCAGGACATCACGGGCATCGACCGGTTTTCTTTCCTTTTTGGATTCCCGCGCAAACGACAGCAGGCTGCTGACAATGCCCGCGACGCGGTCTCCTTCCCTGATTATCATTTCCGGTATTTCTTCAGAAGGCACTCGGCCCTTCTTTACCTCGTCAATCATGATCTGGGAGAAGTTGATGATACTGTTGATGGGATTGTTGATTTCATGGGCTACGCCAGCAGCCAGCTCGCCGATTGACGCCAGGTGGCCGGCCCTCATGGTTTCTGTTTGCATGGTGATGTCCTGGGCAACACAGACAATGCTTTGAAATCTGCCCTCGTCATTGAATATTGCCGAGGCGGTGAAAAGCATGTTGATCTTCTCGCCGTAGCGGGACAGAAAAACGGTTTCCACATTCTGGGTGAAACCCCTGTTGATGAGGTCGTCCAATCCGATGCTGCTGTAATACCCTTCGGCAAAAATCATTGATAAGGGTTTGCCGATCAATTCCTCCCTCTTGTAGCCGAGCAGGTCAAAGGTGGCCTGGTTTGCCGTCTGGATGACCTGATCCCGGTCAACAACCAGGAGTGCATTGCTCATGAACCGGATAATGTTATCGGTGTAAGCCTTTGCGGCGAGAAGTTCCTGCCGTGATTCTTTAAGGTTTTCCGCCATGGTGTTGAAAGATGCGGCAAGCTGGCCGATTTCGTCCTTCGAGTCAACGCGGACCCGGTGCGTCAGGTCTCCTGCCGCAAGGCGATTGGTGCCCTCAACCAGCTGCCGTATCGGCACTTCCAGGGCCCGGGCCATGAAGTAGGCATTGATTATGGTGGCAAGAACAGCGATTATCAGTACCAGGCCCAGCAACTTTTTGGAAAAAACCGATGCTTTGAGCATGGCGTTGTTCTTTTCCTCTATCCTGCTGCTGATATAAGCTGCCGCCTCCCGGCCCAGAGAGGAAATCCTGTCTGCTTCGTGGACGGCAATATTTTCCATCTCCCGTGCCGATGAACCGCCCCGGTACCCTTCCTGGACCTCCGTTTTAAAGGCATGGACTGCCTGCTTGAACCTCTGAGCCGCCCGGGTAATTTCATTGATGTTGGCAAGCTCATCCGGGTCATTGGCCAGGGCCCGTATCTCATTGATCTCCTGCATGGCCTTGTTGACGAGGAGATCGACTGATGCAATTACATCGGTACGCCCCAGCCGGTAATCGTAGAGATTATCTTTTGCATCGGCGATGATTTCAGCAATATCGTACCAGTGCCGCAGCTTGACCTGGTCCACGGTGATAATGGCTGTCAGGCGCTTTGAGCTGTCGGACATGGTTTTATAGGCAAAGATGCTCTCAATGATGATAATCAGCAGGAGAATGGCAAGACCGAGGTTTCGGGCCGTCCGGAAGGAAAAATTGAATTTCTTTTTGAATTCAGGAAATTGCATAAAAGATCAGTTGGAATAATCAGCCAGATCAATTCCCAATTGTTTAACCATGAGGTAGAGGACGCGATAGTCATTGTCGGTTGTTTCAACAAACCGGCGGGCGCCGAAATTTTTCAGGACTTCCCGGCCCATCGGCGTTTCGTGCAGGGAGAGGAGCAGCGTCTTGAGGCGCAGCTTGATCGCCGGGTTGAGGTTTTTGCTGACAGCGAGGCCGTTGGACGGAACTTCGGGCGACTCAGCCAGGACGATCATGTTTTCCCTGAAGTCCGGGTACTTTTCCCGAAGGCTGTTATAAATATGATTTTTGGCGCCGCCTATGTCTGCCTCCCCGGTATAGACCGCCCAGGCTGCGGCATCATGGCTGCGGGCAAAGGAAATCCTGGCGAAATACCGGTCCATATCGTCAATACCGTTAAGCTTGAAGTAAGAACGCTGAAAGATATAACCCGCTGTCGTGGCCTTATCAACGAGAACCAGATTCTTATTCTTCATTTCCCTGACGTTTTGTATATTGCTGTCTTTGCGGACAAAAATATATCCCTGGTAGGTGGAGCTGCCGTCAAGCCATACCGGCCTGGCGATGGGTTCGATTCCGGCCTGGGTGTGGGTCAGGACATAGCTGAAACTGCCGAAAAAACCAGCATCGGCCAACCCTTCTTTGAATGCTACGCTTATCTCGCCGTAATTGGCCATGATTTCTGCCGTGACGTTCATCTCCATTCTACTGGAAAGGTAGTCGGTGATAAACTTGTAGCGGTGCCGCTGTTCAAAGGTGTTTTGTTCCGGCACCAGGAGGAGGCGCAGGGTCTTCTGTTTTTCAGGTGGTATTTCCGGTTGTGCCCCAAAACAGCCCGGCACTCGTATGAAATAAAGGAGGCAGATGAAGCTGAGGAACAGGATGGACGATAAGCGCAGGTTTTTCAGGAAATTCATGAGTATCACCCATCACGGGCGGAATTCAAGCCAGAGGGGCTCGTTCACATCACCGGCCCCGTAGAGCGGTTCCGATAACTTTTCATTGGGCTCCCGGCCGGCAATTTCAAATCGGGATACCCCGAAGAGGTAATTTCTTCCCGGAACAAACTGGACATCATCCCCGTGCGATGTTGCCAGTTTCCGGCTCAGTTCAATGGTCCATTGTCCGTTTTGCCATCGCCCCATGGCACGGACATCCCCCCTGCTGCCGCTGGGTTCCGTTAAAATGTAGCGGGGCATGGTTTCTTCCCGGTATTCGCTGACCAGGTCGATCTTATAGGCACTGGATCCCTCGTCACCAACGCGCAGCAGGTACATTGTTTTTCCTGACTTGGTGAAAACACGGGCCGCATCCAGGTTTTCCACCTCGCTGTATTCATGGATCTTGTCATCGGCATAACCGATGTTGTTCGTCCGGCATGCTTTCCAGAACCAGATATCTGCCGTGTAGGGGGTGTCCGAGTTGAGACTGAGGTCAACCGGAGCGGCCCCCATGTGCCACTTGAAAATAAAGGTGTCCTCCCGGTCATTGCCGACGGTATATATCTGGCGTCCTTTATCCCAGACCCAGCTTTTGTGGGAGCGCGACTCATCAGTATCGGGAAAGCTGACGAGAAAATAAATATCGGAATCGGTATAGACTGACCGGATTTCCAGCTGGAGGCCGGCGACCCTGTCAAACGTCTTCAGGACAGGGGCATGCTGCCAGGCAGAATCGTCGCCGGATCCGTCGAGGTGCGGGGGCGTTGCCGTCCGGACGGCGACGAGCTTCTTTTCGCCGTAACATACAGAGGTTGACCCGAAGAGGAGAAACCACAGGGAGAGGAAAAAGGCCGATCGTTTCATGGCTTCAGCAATACAGCGCGCATTATAACTCGTTGTTGCCCGTTACCCGGCTGCCAGGCGGAATACTAGCTATCCACCCGGATTGACATGCATTATTGCAAAAATGGCAGACGACATCAAGGAGTATAACAGAATATTTGCAGGGGGAAAGACAATTTTACAGTTCTTCCCCCGTCCGGGCGTAATATTTCCCGGGCCATTGTGCGAAATACGGGCAATGCGCCAGATTGCAGGGCAAAGGTCTCCCCAGAAAAGCCGGCCGCTTTTAGGGCTGCCGGCTTCAGGAGGGTGTGACCGGTAATTGTGTTATTTTACCGCCTGTTCCTGTGTCGGTTTGTTGAGGTACGCGTAAAATACGGGGAAGGCGCCGAGGAACATTACGGCAATAATGTACTCAACCCCTTTGATATGGGTATAGAAGTCTGAAAGGGTATGGAATTCCTGCATCAGGCCAACAGCAATGAGGTACTGGCGGAGTAGTTCTGATGTCTGCCAGTTAACCTGGGCAAGACCGCTGAGAATTGTTGCGCTTGACCAGATCAACATGAGTGATCCGAGAAAAATGGATCCGAACTTGATGACGGTCATGCTTTTGGCGGTTGTTTCTTCTCTGGGCATTTTTTCCTCCGGTGTTGAATTGGCTGGTAGATGTGACGTTCTAGATTCCTGTAACTGCAGTCAGGATTCCCCGGGATAACACCTGGATGCTCTGGCACTCCAGGATACCGTTGACAAGACAGACCAGGCCCCAGGTCCCGATTAAAAAGGCAAAGACCATGATAAGGGTAATCCCGAACCGTGAATTGCCTATTTCAAAGCCGGCGGCGCGTGATTCGCTCCTGAAGGTTGCAGCATGCTCTTCTGTCACTCGTTGTTGGTTCAGCATGGCCGTATCCGCTCCGTATCGGTATGTGAATATTGTAGTTTTTCTGCTGCAGTTATTTATTGATGTCTTTCTCTTCTGTTGTAATGCTTTCAGGACCTATTT
>JAFDCC010000059.1 GCA_019312985.1 Deltaproteobacteria bacterium | reverse complement strand
CGCCTGGATGACCCGAAAACCTATGACCTGCTCTGCAAGGGTGACTCCCTCGGCGTCTTTCAGCTGGAAAGCTCCGGAATGCGGGCCCTGCTGACCAACATGAAACCGGAGGTCTTTACCGATCTCATCGCCCTGGTCGCCCTCTACCGGCCGGGCCCCATGGAAAGCGGCATGATCGGCAACTTTGTCGACACCAAGCACGGCAAAAAGCCGGCCAACTACCCGCTGCCGCAGCTCAAGCCGGTGCTCGAGGAGACCTACGGCGTCATTGTCTACCAGGAACAGGTCATGAAAATCGCCAATATCCTGGCAAGCTACACCCTCGGCGACGCCGACATTCTGCGGCGGGCCATGGGCAAGAAGATCCCCGAGGTCATGGCGAGCGAAAAGGAAAAGTTCATGGCCGGGGCGACAAAGAACAATATCCCCAAGGACAAGGCCGAGTACATCTTCGACCTCATGGCAAAGTTCGCCGGCTACGGCTTCAACAAGTCACACAGCGCGGCATACGCCCTGATCGCCTACCAGACGGCCTACCTCAAGGCACACTACCCGGCCCAGTTCATGGCCGCGCTTCTTTCCTGCGACATGAACAACACGGATAAGGTTGTCGCCTATATCAACGAGTGCCGCGACCATGAGATAGAGGTCCTGCCACCCGATATCAACGAGAGCTACAAGGACTTCACCGTTGTTGAAGACCGCATCCGCTTTGGCCTCGCGGCGGTTAAGAATGTTGGCGAGGCAGCCCTTGATTCCATTATCGAGGACAGGGGGGAAAACGGCTTTTTCACCTCGCTGGAGGATTTCTGCTGCCGGGTCGATTTGCGCCGGGTCAACCGCCGCGTTCTTGAAAGCCTCATAAAGGCAGGGGCCTTTGATTCTCTCGGCCTGAAACGCTCGCAGCTGTTTGCCATCCTCGACCAGGCGCTGGAACAGGGCCAAGCGGTCCAGCGTGACCGCTTAAGCGGCCAGATTTCCCTCTTCGCCGTCATGGGCAGCGAAGAAGAAGAGCAGCACAGCAGGATAGAGATCCCGTCCATACCTGATTGGACCGATCAGGAAAAACTGACCTTTGAAAAGGAAACGGTTGGCTTCTACCTGACCGGCCACCCGCTTGATGATTACCGGGAGGATATCGTTTCGGTGACCGATGCCGACCTGAGCGAGAAGAAAGAGTGGATCGAGGGCCAGACATTGCGGGTGGGCGGCCTGATCAGGGACATCAAGCACAGGAAGACGAAGAAAGGCGACCCGATGGCCGTACTTGTCCTGGAAGATATTGCCGGCACCGTTGAGGTGGTCATCTTTCCGGAATTGTACAGCAGGTGTGCCGCTATCCTGCGAAACGACACTCCCCTGATTATCGAGGGGCTGGTCAAAAAGGACGAACGGGGCGACAATATCATTGCAAACCAGGTGGACACCCTGGAGGCGGCTCGGGAAAAATATACAGCCGGGGCCCGCATCAGACTGGAGTCAGGCCGTGTCAACCGGCAAAACCTCGAGGCGCTCAAAAAGGTTTTATACCGGCATCATGGCTCCTGCCCCGTTTCCCTGACACTGCACTTTGCCGGCCGGGGCGAGGTGGACCTGGAGATCCTTGAAGATATTACCGTCAAGCCAAGCCGGGAATTCACCGCCGAGGTCAACCGCACCATGGGCGAACCGGTTGTCACCTATGAAAAAAAGGCGGTCTCTCCCCAGCAGCAGAATAAAAGAAACGGCGCCTGGAAAAAGCCGGCTGCTGCTTTATAGGACATATCCCGGTCTCAGTGCCGGAACCGGACGATCTTGTTATAAATCCACCCCATCAGGGCACCGCATATCGTCCCGAGGGTAAACCCGTAGGCCGCCCCGATAAGGCTCCCGACGAACGTTACCCGGTAACCGATAAAGTACTGGCTCAAGAGGATCAGGTGGGGCCCGACCCTATCACCGCCCTTGATGACAAGCCAGTTCGTCGCCACAAATATCCCAAGGCCGAAGATCAGTCCGAGCGCCAGGCCGACCACCTTGGCATTGAGCAGCAGGACACTGCTGAAGAGCTTCTCATCAGTGGGAAGCGGTCTTTTATCCAGGTTTGATTGCACCATCCTCGCACCTCCGGTCCGGGTACCGGTTAATAATTATCAAAAAAATCCTTCAACGACAGCATTTCCGCCTTTCTTTTAATCCTGTAAAGGTAAATTGCCAGAAACAGGTTGCGCAGGTAAGCAAAGAGCCAGCCGAAAAGAAAGCCCCAGAAAAAAGTATAGGCAAAGGCGATAAAGCCTCCCCGCACCGTTACGGTATAGCCGATAAAGTATTGGGCCAGGAGCCGGAGGTGGGAGTTCAGCACATCACCGCCGCGGCTTATGATCCACAGGGTGGCGCTGATAACTAGAATGCCGCAGACCGCGCCAACGGCGACGGCAAAGGCGAACTTATCCATCCTGGCAAAAGCCCGCTCGAGGATTTTCTCTTGTATTGCGGGCGTTTCTTCGGCGGCCCTCGCCTCCTCCAGGTAGCTCTTTTCCTCGTTCACCGTCCAGATGTCATGGGTTTCACCGGAAAAGTTGCGTGCTGCCAGGATGCCGGTCTGCATCGCATGGTCCATGTTGTTATAGCGGTGCATGCCGTTGCGGCCGACGGTCTGCAGATTAACAAACCGGTCCAGGTATCTTCTGACTGTCTCCAGGTTTTCCCGGTACCCCGCGTCGTAGACCGGGTAGGCATGGGACTCCCGCACCACGTGGCTGTCGCTTACCAGGGAAGCGGGACCGAATCCCATTTCCTCCATCTCCCGGGTTGCCAGTTCCACCAGCGATTCGTCCGAAAGCTCCCAGGTCGCATCATGTTCATTGCAGAAATACTCCAGGCCGATACTGGTCCTGCCCGGTTCCGGCACCATGAACCTGCTCCAGTTCTTAAAATTCTGGACGCGCCCGACCTTTACCTTCGGGCTGTGGATATAGAGCCACTGGTCGGGAAAAAGCTCTTCCCGGTCGATGACGAGAACAACGATGATAAAGCTGCGGAATGCGAGACGGCCGGCAGCTGCCAGTACATCGGCCGGGGCCCGGGGCTTGAAAAGGCGGACCAGCCCCGGCAGGGGCATGCTGGAGATATAACTGTCGCCGCAGAGATTCTGCACGCCTGCAGCGGTTGTATATTCGACCGCCTTGATATTGGAGTCATGGTGATGGAGGGCAGACACCTCGCTTTGCAGCCGGACCTCGCCGCCGGCCGCCTCAATACGTTCCCGAAACCGCTGCCACATCATTCCCGGCCCGAGCCTTGGATAGGAAAACTGCTCGATGAGGCTTTTTGCCTGCTGGCCGCCGAACAGGGCATTGGAGACAGCCACCAGAAGCGACAGCCCCTTTATGCGCTGCGCGGCCCAGTCCGCTCCTATCTCATGGCAGGGAATGCCCCAGACCTTTTCCGTGTAGGTCTTGAAAAATGTTTTGTAGAGCCGTTCCCCGAACCTGTTAACGACCCATTCCTCGAAGTTGTCCTCCCGGGGTTTTGGGAAGAGACCGGCTCGGCAGTAGCTTAAGACAACACGGAGGCTCTCGAGGGGGCCGAGATTGCGCAGGGCGTTTACAGGCCGCAGGGGGTAGTTGAATAATTTTCCCCGGTAGTAGATGCGCGACAACCTGTCCACCGTGAGGAAATCACCGCCAAGCATGTCCTCCCAGAGCTGCCTGATCTCTTCATTTCTGGTGAAGAAACGGTGGCCGCCGATGTCAAAGAGAAAATCCCTGTATGATTCGGTCCTGGAAATTCCCCCGACGGTGGAGGCCCGTTCCAGAATGACGGGGAATCGACCCCGGCACACGAACTCGTAACCGGCGGCAAGGCCGGCAGGCCCTGCGCCAATGATAACTGCCGGTTTTTCTCTCATTACCCCGGCAGAACCTAGCCGAACTGCAGGCCGCAGTCCGGGCAGGCAGTCTCCGTCGTCGGGAAGGTATGGCCGCAGGCAGGACAGCACGCCACGCCGGCAGCAGGGTTGAAGACAGAGTCAGCCCCCGGGTGCTCATGCGCGTCGAGGCCGGTGGTTTTACGGTGTACCTCCTCAAGAATATCCATGACCTCCAGGGCGTCCTCGCGCCTGACATTGATATCATAGACCGTCGGGGTGGATAGGGTATTGCCGAAACGGTCCTTGCCGCAGGTGCTTTTATCGCCGACCAGCAGGCTTGCGATCCTCTGCTGTTTCAACAGGTCCTCTATGTAGCGCATTTCAGCGAGCGGCCCCCGCCGGACTGCAACGAGATCGTCATCCGGATCCAGGGTCCCGGCACGGCTTTCCAGTTTTCGCCGCTGACTCTCCTCAAGGTCCATCTTCTCCCGGCCCGTAATCAGGGAAACGTTGCAGGCAGCGCATTTTTCTATCTCGGCCCGGTATTCATCGTCGCATTGCGGGCAGTACTTCAAATCTGGCTCTATCATTTTTACCTCCGGTATCCTTTTATCAAAGAAATTCAGCGCCGGCATTTCCAGAAAATGAAACGGCTCAAATCCCGGTCGCCGATAATTTTTTGCAATTGCTGCCGGCCAGACCCGGCCGCGCCGCAGGGCAAGAGCCACCTGCCCCCTTAGGCTCACAGCACCAATTGCCGTTGCCGTATTTTCCTTGTCACTTCTTTGCTTCCGTCTCGACCGTACGACTAAACGCAGCCGCCGGTATCCCTCTTTTCGCCGCCGCAGCTGGCGCCTGCCGTTACAGGCGCAAAGGAGCAGCACCCGTGTTGTTGCCTCAGCTTCTTTTCGCCCGGGGATGGGCTTTATCATAAACCTTCATCAGGTGCACCATGTCCAGGTGCGTGTACTTCTGGGTTGTCGAGAGGCTGGCATGCCCCAGCAGTTCCTGCACCGACCGCATATCGGCGCCCATCTCGAGCAGGTGCGTCGCAAAAGAATGACGCAGAACATGGGGCGTGACCGGCTTATCGATCCCTGCCCTGCGGCCGTATTCAGCGATCAGCCGCTCAACGCTCCGGGCCGAGAGCCTCGTACCCCGGCTGTTTAAAAAGAGCGGTTCCCTGTCCACATTTTTTCCCATCTGCAAACGGTGCCGCAGCTGCTCATCCCGCGCTGCGCCATAGGCTTGGAGCGCTTTTACCGCCTCTCTTCCCATGGGCACCAGCCGTTCCCGGTTGCCTTTGCCCCTTACCCTGACCATTTCACTTGCAAAATCAAGACTTGTCGCGTTGCAGCCGACCAGCTCCGATACCCGCATGCCGGTGGAGTATAAGAGTTCCAGCATGGCACTGTCGCGCACTCCCCACCTCGTTTCGCGATCCGGCGTTTCCAGCAGGGCAAAAACCTCGTCAACTGAAAGAAAAACCGGGACATGCTGTTCCTGCTTCGGCATGGCAATGGATGCCATGGGATTGTGCCGGATGGTGTCTTCCTGCTCGAGAAATTTGAAAAACGTTCTCAGGGCCGAGAGCTTTCTCGCCACCGACGAGCTTTTATTCCTGATATGCAGGCTGTAGACGAAATTTCTGACAACAGCCGTGTCAAGGGAAGACACAACGGCTTCCGGGCCCGCCATCGCCGCAAATTCGTCCAGATCTCTCCGGTAGTTGCTCACGGTATGAGGGGAGTAGCCTTTCTCATCGCGCAACCAGGTAATAAACTGGGCAATATGTTCATTCAGCATGGTCATCGGTTTAGGCACTGGGGGCGCATCCCCGGAAAACATCATGGCAGCAACATGGCACAGCCGGAAAAAAATGCGGCCGCCGCCGGTTTATCCATGGCCTTGTTCCCGAAAGGGCTGCAGAAGGGCATAATTAACACACTCATGATTTTTTTGTAAAGTCGTTGATGATCAGGCCCTAATGATTTATTATTGAAAGCTTTTAAAAATCTGCACCTTTCAGCGTGGTGCCGTTGAACGATTCGGCTTTATTTTTCACCGCAGGAAGTATTCCACCGTCCTCCGGTTTTCTGGAAGGAAGCAGAACAATGCCGGGATCTGTTTCCCGGCGGCAGAGCCCGAAAAACGTTTTTCACTGAACCGTATACCGGCAGGTAGGCTATGGCGAAGCAATCATTCGAGGAGGCCCTCGTGAAACTGGAGCAGATCACCAAGGCTCTCGAGGAGGGAGATCTGTCCCTGG
>JAFDCC010000058.1 GCA_019312985.1 Deltaproteobacteria bacterium | reverse complement strand
TTTCCAGGAAGGTCGAAGACGATGAGGACCGGCAGCGGCTGCGGGAGGAAATTGAAAACCTGCGGCCGCAGGATGCCGGGTTCATCGTCAGGACCGTGGCGGAAAGCGCCTCCCGCGAGGACCTCGAGGCGGACATGGAGTTCCTTCTCCACCTGTGGGGAGAGATCAAGGACCGCGCCTCCAGGGCCCCCGTCCCGAGCCTGGTCTATGAAGATCTGGACATTACCCAGCGGGCGGTGCGTGACCTTTTTACCCCTGACATCCAGCGGGTTATCGTTGACAACAGAGAAACCTACCAGAGGGTCTGCAACTTCGTGGAGACCTTCGTGCCGCAGCTGCGCAACAGGGTGGCCTTCTATGAAAATGAAATCCCCCTGATGGACGCCTACGGTGTCGAGGTTGAAATCAGCCGCGCCCTGGAAAAAAAGGTCTGGCTCCGTTCCGGCGGTTACATCATTATTGAAACCACCGAGGCCCTGACCGTCGTTGATGTCAACACCGGCCGCTACGTAGGCCGCAAAGACCTCGAGGAGACGATCTTCAAGACCAACATGGAGGCGGCGAAGGAAATTGCCTACCAGCTCCGGCTCAGGAATATCGGCGGCATCATTATTATCGACTTTATCGACATGGACCAGGAGCAGCACCGCGAAGATGTTTTCAATGCCCTGCAGGAAGCGGTGAAGAAAGACAAGAGCAGGTCCAACATCCTGAAGGTTTCCGAGTTCGGCCTCGTGCAGATGACGCGTAAAAGGGACAGGGAGAACCTCTCGCAGATGATGAGTGAACCGTGCATGTACTGCGGCGGTGACGGATTGTTGAAATCCAGGCGCAGTATCTGTTATGAGATATTCCGGAAAATCACTCACGATGGTCCCAAGATGCCAGGCGACACCGTGACCATCAAGGTGCACCCCAATGTGGCCGACCTGATGCTCAAGGATGAGACGCTGCATACGGAAAACCTGGAAAAGGAGACAAAAAAACGGTTTATCATTGTTGCCGACAGTGATATGTACGTCGAAAAATACGAGATCATCTGGGACCAACCATAAATTGATCTTTTTTATGAAAAAGACATTACCACCCGGAAAAAAGACATGTCTGACACAATAGGAAGAATGACCGAAAAAAAATCCCCGCGCGGCCTCATCGTATCAATGTTTCTCCTGGCCCTTGTCGCGGCAGCCGCTATTGCCTTTTTCAAGTATTACGAACGGGAAAAACCGCAGGTAAGCTTTCTCGGCGACATCTCCACCTTTGGCCTCACCAAGGAGGTCCAGTTCACCGTTTCCGACTCGCGCAGCGGCATAAGCCTCGTTGCAATCACCCTGTCCCAGGGTGACAAGAGTGCGACGATCTATGAAAAAAAATTCTCCCGCCTGGGATTTTTTGAACACAACGGCCCCAAAAAGCTGGCGGAGACAGTGATGCTTGAAAGCGGTGCCTTCGGGTTTCGCGACGGTGCAGCGGAACTGCAGGTGATTGTCCGGGATTTCTCGTTCTGGAACTGGATGGAGGGTAACGAAACGCGCCTGACCTATCCGGTCACAATGGATACGCGCCCGCCGCGGATCGCTATCCTGCATTCAACCCGTTACGTTAGCCCGGGCGGCAGCGGCATGGTTGTCTACAGTATTGACGATACCGTTGCGCAGCACGGCCTGACAGTCAACGGCCACTTTAATCCCGGCTTCCCGGTCAGCGGCGAGGAAGACAACCGCTTTGTCGCATTTTTCGGCATTCCCCATGATACGGAAAAAATTGACAAGGCCATGGTAAGTGCCACGGACCCGGCCGGTAACACGGGCTTGGCGGCCTTTGGCATGATTCTCAAGAAGCAGAATATCAGCCCGGACAGGATCAACATCAGCGACAGTTTCCTCAACCGGAAAATACCGGAATTCGCCCAGGTATATCCCCAGCTCAACGGTTCCCTCGCCGAACAGTTCGTATACGTCAACAGCATCATACGGGAAGAAAATTACCAGGCCATTCTCC
Source organism: Deltaproteobacteria bacterium (assembly GCA_019312985.1). GTDB lineage: Bacteria > Desulfobacterota > Desulfobulbia > Desulfobulbales > BM004 > BM004. The sequence continues at coordinate 13,820 of JAFDCC010000058.1, read as the reverse complement.
AGGCAGTAGCCAACCCGTCCCCCCTGCGCCTCTGGCAGGGACCATTTGCCAGAATGGCACGGAGCAGCCGCATGGCAGGTTTTGCCGAATCGAGGGACTACTACTACAACAACGAAAAAATTGACAGCCAGGTCCACCTGGGAATTGACCTGGCCTCAACCAGGCAGGCAGAAGTCCATGCGGCAAACCGCGGCAACGTGGTTTTTGCCGACTATCTCGGCATTTACGGCAATACGGTTATTTTGGATCACGGACAGGGTATTTTCAGCCTCTATTCCCACCTGAGCCAGATAGGTGTTGCGGTAGGCGAGTCAAAGGAAAAGGACGCGCTTTTAGGCCTCAGCGGCGCCACCGGCATGGCGGGCGGCGACCACCTCCACTTCAGCATACTGGTGAACGGTATCTTTGTCAGTCCCCTCGAATGGTGGGATAAGCAGTGGCTGCAGCTCAATATCGATGACATCCTCTATGGCGGCAAGCCGGGTCTCAGGAAATTTTAAGCCGGGGTATCATGGGTTTTTCGCGGCCGGCGGAAACTGGTAAACGGGCACGGGCATGAACCGCTCCCTGCAGCTTCCAGGGCTTTTACATCATGTATTCCGGGTCAACGTCAAAAAAAATCCTGACCCTGCCGCCCCGCGTCAGCGAGGCCATCTCGCCTTCAAGCCTGTGCAGCAACCCATGCAGCGGTTTCATCCTCCTGCCCTTGAGCAAAAGCTGCCACCTGTGTCTATCCTTCAGCCGCTGCAGGGGCGCCGGTACAGGCCCGAGAATCTCCGGCTCCGAATTTTTCCGGAAGCGTTGCGCCAGGTTTCCCAGCTTGACTGCCGCATCCTGGACAGCCGCCTCTTCCAACGCCTCGATTCTGACATTGACAAGGCGTGAAAAAGGCGGATATCCCAGGGCCTTGCGCAGCGCAATCTCACGGGTGTACATGCCTTTATAATCATGTTTTTCGGCCAGGTTGATGGCGTAATGGTCCGGCTGAAATGTCTGGACGACAACCCGCCCCGGCCTCTCTCCCCGGCCGGCCCTTCCGGTTACCTGGGAAATCAGCTGAAAGGTCCTTTCCCCGGCCCTGAAGTCTGGCAGCCCGAGGCCGGTGTCGGCAAGAACAATCCCGACCAGGGTCACATTCGGAAAGTGGTGCCCTTTGGTAATCATCTGGGTGCCGAGAAGGATGTCGACATCTCCCCGGTGGACCGCCCGCAGAATCTTTACATAATCATTACGCTTCCGGCAGGTATCACGGTCAAGTCGTGCTATTCGCGCCCCGGGAAGCTGCACGGCCAGGTCATCTTCAAGCCTCTCGGTGCCGACGCCTACGGCTGCCAGGGAAGAGGAGCGGCAGTTGGGGCAGAGGCTTTTGCTGCTCGCCGAAAACCCGCAGTAATGGCAGACAAGCCTCTGTTCGGCGCGGTGGAGGGTCAGCGACACCTTGCAGTGCCTGCACTCGATCACCTGGCCGCATTCCCGACAGATCATGAAATTGGCATAACCGCGCCGGTTCAGAAAAACCAGGCTCTGCTCGGACCGTTCCAGGTTTTCCCGCAGGTTTTTCAGCAGAAGGGGCGAAAAGACCGGCGTCTTTCCCGAAACGTTTTTGACCTCCTGCATGTTGACCACCTCCACCGTTGGCAGAGGCCTTTCCTCGATACGCTTGGCAAGGGTCAGCAGGGTATATTTCCCCTGTGCTGCGTGGTAGTAGCTTGTAACCGAAGGGGTGGCGGAACCGAGAATGACCGCGCCCGGCGACCTGCTTGCCCGCAGGACGGCGAGGTCCCTGGCATGATAGCGCAGGCCGTCATCCTGCTTGTAAGAGCTGTCATGCTCCTCGTCGACAATTATCAGGCCGGGATCATGCAGCGGCGCAAAAACCGCGGAACGGACGCCGATCACCAGGTCGGCCTTTGCCGCAGCAATTTTCTGCCACTGGTCAAAACGCTCCCCCGCGCTGAGGCCGCTGTGCAGCAGAGCGACACGGGAGCCGAAGCGTGCCAGGAAGTGCGCCTCAAGCTGGGTGGCAAGGGCAATTTCCGGTACCAGGACAAGGACCGACTTTCCCTGTTCCAGGGCAAATGCGGCCGCCTGCAGGTACACCTCTGTCTTGCCGCTGCCGGTGACGCCATGCAGCAGAAAGGGGGCATATCCCCCCTTTTCTATCGCCGGCAGAATAGCGTCCAGCGCCTTCTGTTGTTCCCCTGTCAGTGTTTCGGGAATGTCTCCAGCAAGGAAGGATTCGCCAAAAGGGTCGCGATAAACCTGCTGCTCCTCAAAGCGGATAATATTTTTTTCCGCCAGGGAGCGCAGGGCCCGCCCCGCTCCGGCATAGACGCGGGTAATCTCCCTGCGCGGAACAGGACTGCGTTTGCTGGCAACGCTGATCTGCTCCAGGATTGCCAGGGTTTTCTGCTCTGAGACTTTGAGCGGAGCGTGGCTGCCCGTTTTTTCTACAAGGCAGCAGCATGTTTCGGTCCGTGCCTTGACAGAGCCGCCCAGAAGCTCGCTGCTGACTGCAACCCAGCCTTCCTTCTCCCAGGACTCGAAAAGTTTCCGTTCCTTTGTCTGCCAGAGTCTGCCGGTAAGGCCGGGGGAGATCTCCCCCTTGCAGAGGAGATCCTGAAACCATGGCTTATTCCGAATTACACCCTCCGTGACCTGCTCCAGGTGTTTTTTCCCGGTTTCCATCAGAACCACACGCCTGCCGCTCTTTTTGGTGAGCCCGGCGGGAAGCGCTGTCTTTATAACCTCGCCGATGGGATAATGGTAGTAGGTACTAATCCACCTGTAGAATCCGACCTGCGCCGCCGGAAATATCGGCTCGGGGTCAAGCACCTCCTGTATCTTTCTGATGCGCTGCCCTTCCGGCGGGGTATCTACCTCGCCCAGGATATAGCCGGTAATTCTGCGGCGGCCGAGGGGAACAAGGACCCGCATCCCAGGTACGGGGGGATAACTGCCCCTGTCAGGCGCACCGTATGTCAGGGTCCTGTCAATTGGCGCTGAAACCGCCACTTCAAAGTATTTTCCGCAGGGGCTATCGGTCATGCAGAGAGATTCGATCCAGGTGGCCCGGGGCGGCGGTAGCACGAAAAAGGGGTTCAGCCACTTTCCGACACCTGCCGGATGTAGCGCCTGAACTCTTCCCCCAGGTGCGGGTGACGCACACCATAGGCGATGATTGCCTTCAGGTACCCGAGCTTGTCGCCGGCATCAAACCGGGTCCCTTTGAATTCATAGGCATACATGGCGCGTTGCCTGGAGAGCTGCAGCAGGGCATCGGTGAGCTGTATCTCACCGCCATGGCCGGGCTTAGTTTTTTCAAGCAGGGGGAAAATTTCCGGCCGCAGGATATAGCGGCCGATAATGGCCATATCCGAGGCGGTCGCACCGGGAGCCGGTTTCTCGACCATCCGCTCAATCCTGTAGGTTTTTTCCTTGACCTTTTGCCCTTCAACAATGCCGTAGCTGGACGTCTGCTCCATCGGCACCCGCTGGATGGCTACGATGGATTCCTGGACCTCGTCAAAAAGGGTTATCATCTGGCGGCAGCACGGCTCGTCACTGAGGACAAGGTCATCGCCGAGAAGGACGGCAAAGGGTTCATCGCCGACAACGTTGCGCGTCGACCAGATGGCATGCCCCAGGCCGAGAGGTTTTTTCTGGCGGACAGAAACAATGTCAATGAGGTTGGAGATATGGTTCAGTTCCTCGGCCATTCTCTCCTTCTTCTTCATCTGCAGAACGGTGTCGAGTTCGAAGTCATAATCAAAATGGTTTTCAATGGCCGACTTGCCCGCGCTGGTCACCAGGATGACCTGTTCAATGCCTGAGGCAACGACCTCCTCAACGATATACTGGATGGTGGGCCGGTCAACAACCGTCAGCATCTCCTTGGGGATGGCCTTGCTGGCCGGCAGGAACCTTGTCCCCAATCCTGCCACCGGGATGACTGCTTTTCGTATTTTCATGTTACCCCGCCTCATTCTCTGTTGATCCGGCTGCTGCAGGCGCGAGGCCGCCCGGCCGTTCGTGCAAAGTGAATGCGTTGTCTTCGTGTATTGTCACTCATAATATGGTAAAGAGCATAGCACAAATTAACGCGCCTAGCCCCCTCTTCTTTACACTTATTGAATGAACAAAACCAGCAAAATAAGCTACCCTGCCGAACTCCCGATCACTGCCCACCGGGAGGAAATCCTGAATGCCATCACCGCCAGCCCTGTCGTTATCATTTCAGGGGACACGGGCTCCGGCAAGACAACGAAGCTTCCCAAACTCTGCCTGCAGGCCGGGCGCGGCAGGGAAAAAATGCTCGGCTGCACCCAGCCGCGCCGCATCGCCGCAATAACAGTTGCCGACCGGGTGGCTCGGGAACTCGGCGCAGCTTCCAGCTTCCTTGTCGGCCACAAAATTCGGTTCCAGGATAAAACCACGAAAAGCACAAGAATCAAGTTCATGACCGACGGCATCCTGCTGGCGGAAACCCGTTCGGACCATGGACTGCGCGCCTATGACACCCTTATCATCGATGAAGCCCACGAGCGCAGCCTCAACATCGATTTCCTCCTCGGCTATGTCAAGCAACTCCTGGCAAAACGGAGAGACCTCAAGGTCATCATCACCTCGGCGACAATCGATACGGAAAAATTTTCCGCCCATTTCAGCGACGCCCCAATCATCGAGGTTTCGGGCCGCACCTACCCGGTGGAGGTCCGCTACCGGCCCCCTGAGGCAAGCACAGGCGACAGGGAAAGCAACTTCTATATTGACCTTGTCGTCCAGGAGGTTTTTGGCCTTCGCCGCAAAAAGGAACTTGGCGATATCCTTATTTTCATGCCGACGGAAAGAGACATCCGGGAGACCGTCGAACTCCTGAGTCAGGAATTAATCGCACCGCCCTCCCGGAAAAAGCCGCAGGCAGTGCAGGGCAACATCCGCATCCTGCCGCTTTTCGGCCGGCTTCGTGCCGCCGACCAGGCCCGGGTCTTCAGGCCGTTCAGCGGTCAGAAAATCATCGTCGCCACCAATATTGCCGAGACATCGATCACCGTTCCGGGCATCCGTTATGTCATTGATACGGGACTTGCCAGGGTTTCGACCTACAACGTCAGGGCCCGGACCACGAGCATGCCGGTCGGGCCGGTTTCGCGGGCCAGCTGCGATCAGCGTAAAGGCAGGTGCGGCCGCGTCGGGCCGGGAACCTGCATCCGGCTCTACAGCGAGGAAGACTACCTCGGCCGGCCGGAATTCACCCTGCCGGAAATAAAGCGCTCCAACCTGGCGGAGGTCATCCTGCGGATGATTGACCTGAGGCTCGGAGAACCTGGCTCCTTCCCCTTTATCGATCCGCCGGCAGCCAGGGCCATCCGCGATGGCTACGACCTGCTGCAGGAGCTTGGCGCCCTCGATACAGCCGGCGGAAAAAGCCCGAAGCTCTCTTCCCGCGGCAGAATAATGGCGAACCTTCCCCTTGACCCCCGCATTTCCAGGATGGTGATTGAAGCCAGGGAGCACAACTGTCTCCAGGAGATTGTCATTATCGCCAGTGCCCTGGCCATCCAGGACCCGCGAATCCGGCCGGCCGATGCCGAGGAAGCGGCAGACCGGGCCCACGCCCTCTTCAGGCACCACCCCAGCGACTTCCTCTCCTATCTCAAGTTATGGCAGGAGTTCAACAGTGCACCGTTTAAGGGCCGGGAAAATGACAGGAAAAAGAGCCGCTCCCAGGTGAGAAAATTCTGCCGGGACCACTTTCTTTCATACCAGCGGCTGCGCGAATGGCAGGACATCTATGAACAGCTTGTGACTACCCTGCGGGAGGAAAAGGGCTTCCGGATGAACAGGGTGCCGGCATCCTACGAGGACATTCATTATGCCATCCTCAGCGGCTTTCTCCGCAATATCGGCTTCCGCAAGGGGAAAAACATCTACATGGGGGCCCAGGGCAAGGAGATGATGCTCTTTCCCGGCTCAGTCCTGTTCAACAAGGGGGGGCAGTGGATAATGGCGGCGGAACTCGTCGAAACCGCCAGGCTCTATGCCAGATCTGCCGCACATATAAAAGTTGAGTGGATTGAGCCCCTTGCCGGCTCCCTCTGCCGCTCCACCTATTCCGACCCCCGCTGGGAGAAAAAAAGCGGCCGGGTCGTTGCCAGTGAAAAGGTCACCCTCTTCGGCCTCGTCCTCGTAGCTTCCCGGAAAACCAACTACGCCCGGGTCAGCGAAGCGGCCCGGCGGGAGGCCCGTGACATCTTTATCCATGCAGCTCTCATCGGGGGTGAACTTGCCGGCCGCTACCCCTTTCTCCAGCACAACCTGGAACTCATTGCCCGTTTTGAAAAAATTGAACACCGGCTGCGGCAGCGCAACGTCCTGGCCGACGACTACGTGCTTTTTCAGTTTTACGATACCCGGCTTGAACCCGGGGTCCACGACAGGGCCAGCCTGAACCGTTTCCTCAAAAACCGCGACAGCGACCGCTTCCTCTTCATGAACAAAGAGGACATCATCGTGCAGACGCCGGGCAGGGACGAACTTTCCGACTATCCAGAACAGATCATTCTGCCGGAAAACATTACCCTCAACCTGCAGTACAGCTTCAGTCCCGGCAGCGATGAGGACGGGGTTTCGGTCAGGCTGCCCCTCGAACTCGCGAACCATGTTTCGCCGGATATTTTCGAATGGCTCGTGCCGGGTCTGCTGCCGGAAAAGGTAACTTTCCTGCTGAAGGGCCTGCCCAAAAGCATTCGAAAAAAACTGATCCCCATCCAGCAGACTGCCGAACAGCTTGCCGGCGAACTCACGCCCTACCAGGGCTCGCTTTATAAGCGGCTGGAGAGCCTGATCTTCAGGCATTACCGGGTCAAAGTTCTACGAAACCAATGGCCCCTGCAACAGCTTCCGCCCCACCTTCGAATGCGATACCTGCTGCAGGACAGTTCGGGCAGAACGCTTGCGGCAAGCCGCAATTTTGCAGAGCTGCAGATTGCCAGGGAACCGGCGCAGCAGAAGGATTTACTGGCCGGAATTCGTACGAAGTGGGAAAGAGACAATATTAGCACCTGGGATTTTGACGGGCTGCCCGACAAAATCCCCGTGCAGGGGCCCGGGCAAAAGCTCCTCGGTTTCGCCTACCCTGCCCTGCAGCCAGACAAGGACGGCACCGTGTCCATCAGGTTATACGCTGACCCGGAGGAAAGCAGGCGCATAAGCCGGCTCGGTGTCCTGGCCCTCTATCGGCTGCAGTTTTCAAAGCAGTTCAGGCTCCTGAAAAAAGAGTGCGTCCTCCCCTCTTCCCTCTGGGCCCTTTATGAGGGGCTCGGGGCCAGGGCTTCCCTCAATGAAGCACTCTACGACTTTGTCCTGCAGGACATATTCATCAATAAAGAGAAGAACTGGCCCTCAAAAGAAGAATTTTCCGGTTTGATTGAAAGGTTCAGAAAGGAAGGGCTCTTTCTCCGGGCCCGGCAGCTGACAGAAAGTGTCCTGCGCCTGCTGAAGGAACGCCGTGAGGTCCTTGACAGGATTGCGGCAATAAAAAACAAATCATCGGCCAGGGGCCGTCCCGGCATCAACGTCGAGTTCTTTCGCACTGAACTCGACGCAACGGTGCCCGCGGCTTTCCTGGATCTGTTCGACAGCAGCGCGGTCGCATCGGCCAGCCGCTACTGCCGTGCCCTGCAGATACGCCTTGAAAGGGCATTCGTATCACCGGAAAAAGACAAGGCAAAAGCGGCCCGGCTTGCTCCCCATATCGAAAAACTGGAAAACCTCAAGGTGAAAAACCCCTCCCCGGCATGCCTGGAATTATTACAGGAGTACCGGACCTTGCTGGCGGAGTACAAGGTCTCCCTTTTCGCTCAGGAGATAAAAACAGAGACCCCTGTCTCCGCCCGGCGCCTTGAGCAGAAATGGCAGGACATTCTCTACAGCTGCTGCATGTAATTGGAGCGGCCGGTCTGATGCAGTTAAAACGCTTGCAATATTCGAAGGCCGGCCGCCCTGGCAGCGGGCTGCAAAAACCTGCAGCCCTTGAAAGAATTCCGCCTCCCCCGAAACCCCGAAAAAGGATGTTACAATGGTCAAACTCATATTTGCAGGAATAGTCATCCTGCTCGTGGTTGCCGCAGTGTTTACCGTCTTCCAGTATTTTATCATCAGTTTTCTGAAGCGGCGGGAGAATGATGATAGGAAGTGAGTTATCCGACGGTGCTGCTCGTAGCAGAGACCATGGGGTTTATGGTCTTTTCAGCAAGACCAGCAGCCCCAGCATTCCGAGCAACACGAGCAGCAGTGGTTCACCGAGGTCCACCAGGACGGTTTCGTGCATCACCCCTGTTTTCACCCGTTCCCGTGAAACAATTTCCTTCAGCGCATGCGCCAGGTCCGTTCCCCGGCTGGCATGAACATATGTCCCGCCCAGAACATTGCTGAAATTCTGCAGCATTTCCGGATTGGTCTCCGTAAGCAGCAGTGCATTCCTGTCAGTCCCGGGGCCCTGCTTCATAAAGCCCCCGTCCGGGTCCGGGCAGCCGTTTTTCTGCCAGACCAGCGGCACCGGCAAGACGGTTCCCGGTTCGCCGATCCCTACGGTGTAAATGCGGACCCCCGCCGTCATCTTCACGGCAGCCAGTGCCTCATCTCTGCTTTTCGCCAGAATATCAGGCGGCGCTTCGGGATCGCCGTCCGTGACAATTATGACAAGCTTGCGGTACGGCGTGCTGCCCTCAAAAACATGCAGGGCCCGCTCCACTCCGGCCCAGTGATTCGAGCCTTCGGCCATGGTCAGGACATTTTCGAGAAGCGTTTCCTTGACAAAACGCCTTTTGAAAAGGAGGTAGTCACCGGTGGGAACCGGGATGGCAGGATAGGCAAACCGGGCAAACACAACGAGCCCCACTTTGTCTCTCTGCTGCTCCTCAAGCTTTTCGACAAAGTGAAGCACCTCTTTGCCGGCCACCTGGAGCCTGGTGGGAACGCACGGCATTTCATCGTGCAGACCCGCACCGCTCTTGCCTCCATTTGCGGAAATCGGCGCCAGCATCGATTTTGAAATATCCTGCGCAATGACGATCAACAGCGGCTCGAAAACGTCCTGCTCCTTTTGGGCTGCGTAGTACGGCCCGCTCAATACGACTACACCGCCGGCAGGGATAAGGCAGAAGAGCGCCAGAAAAGAAACTATCCGCTTTCTGCCGTATATCCGGCCGCTGTTGTTGCCAAAAAAGCGCAGGATAGCCATTCTGCGGCGAAACCAGACAAGACTCGCTGCGACGGCGGCAATGCCGACAACTATTGCAAAGAGCAGGTATTCCGGGTGATCGAACTGAAGTATTTCCAATGGTCTTCTCCGGCTACAGGAAACTGCGGCCCGACGTCCCGCCGCTTCCCTCGCCCTCCTCGTCAGGCACCTCAAGGCGCCACTGCTCTCCCGGTTCAGCCTGCGGCCGCAACGCTTCCTCCTTTTCCGTCTCCTCCGGCAATTCCGCTGCCTCCCGCGCCACTATTTTATGAAGCGTCAGTTCCAGATTGATCTTTGCCGCTATGTCATCCGGATCCAGCATGAGGGCATCATTGAACAGGACCTGCGCCTTCTGCAGCATGTTTTCCTGCAGGGCATAAAGAGCCAGGTTATAAGTGGCTGCCGCTGCCATTGGGGCTTCCGGCGACGCGGCAACCTTGCGAAAGGCAACGGCGGCGGCGTCCGGATTCCCCGAGCCGGCGGCCACAACTCCTTCCAGGTAGAGAAGGCGGAGGCGAAATTTTTCCAGTACAGCCAGGCTATAAACCGGGTAGGACAACACACTTTCCTGATACGCCTTGAGGGTCTCAAGCGCACCCGGCCAGTTTCCCAGGGAGAGCCGGGATGCCGCCTCGTCGCCGGTATCATAATAGGTTTTAAAAACAAGGCACCAAAGGCCGGTCAGGGCTATTGCCAACAGCAGTATTATGCTCAGCAGTTTTTTCATCATGCCATTACCTATAGGGACTCACCCCAGCCAAGCCAGCTGACAAACCAGATGCAGAGAACAAGGAGGGCGCCGAACAGAAAGACCGGCTTTCTGCTGTTCTTTCGCCGCCCCTCTTCGACAAGAATTTCGGCCGGTTCAGCAAGATCAATCTCCTCCAGCAGCAGCCTCACGCCGTCCACATCAATGCTTTCCTTGTACGTTCCGCCGGTGCGCAGGACACTCCTTATGGTCCACTCTTTACGGATTTTTTCCTCTTCCTGTTTGAGGCCGGTGGCACCGGTGCTTTCAAAATAGACAAAATGGATCTTCAGGCCGATACGCTGGGCAAACCAGAGGGCGCGGGACGGGTCAAGGCCCGTATTGAATTTCCCGTCAGAGAACAGGACAATGTACTTCCCTTTCTGCCTGCCGATGGCTGCCGCCACTTCCTGGGCATACCCGGACCGCTCATTGTCGGCGCCGATGCTCCATATGCTGTTTTCGAGTTTCTGCCTGTCGTACATTTCCCCCAGAGCTTTTCGGGCCTCCGGCTCTATCAGGGCAAAAATTGCCACGAGAATCCCGTCACCCACGGCAGAATAATGGCCGAAAATCGAGGGCTGCAGGACATTGACCGCAGATTCCACCACCACGGCATCATTGGTGGGGTACTGTACCACCCTGGCATAGCCAAACCCCCGGGAGCTGTTGGACTGACCGCTGTAGGCGCTGACCCCGACAAAGTCTCCCTTGGCAATTCTGCGCCTGGAAAAATCCTTCAGCATCTCTTTTATGCTCTCCATGGCGCTGCCACGTGTGCCCTGCCCCATGCTCACCGAGGCATCCACGGCCAGCATGGCCTTTTTCCCTAAAACCTCTGTGGTTGTTGCCTTATATTCCGTGTATGGATCGGCAAGAGCCGCCGCAAACAGGAGGCCGGCCAGAAACCAGCAGGCAAGCGGCACTTTGAGGATATATCCATGGAACCGGCTCACCGGCACAACCTGTTCCTGCGCTCCGATGGAGAAATACTGCCCTCTCTTTTTCGCCCGGCTGCCGAGAAACCCGAAAAAAGCTGTTGCAATAAGCAGATATTCGGGATGCTGGAAGTTCATCCGCCACCCCCCTCACCCTTCTCACCCGGCCTGGCATAATGCCCGGATGCCAGCTGCTTTTCCAGCCCTGCCATCTCCCGGGTGTCCTGGCGGCCGGCGCCCAGCTGCAAAAACTCCTCAGCGGTGAGGGCACATGCCTGGGCCACACTCATTGCATGTCTGCGGCGCAGGCCCATTGCGATTCTGCGAGCCAGCAGCGCATGCAGGATCGCGCAGTTTCTTTCATTTGGGTTATTCTGGAACCGTCTCCTGGCCCTGGCAACCTGGTACCCGAGGTGCACCTTCTGCCATAGCCACTTATCGTAGAGGGGCATTGCTTCTTTGTCGGAAGGGAGCATTCTGGTTCCTTTCTTCAGTCGATGGTGCTGCAGGAGAAAAATGGTAAACCAGCAGATGCCGGCGACAGAGAGAGCCAGGAAGATTCGCAGCGGCAAACCAAGCAGCCGGTAACGCTCACCCGGCACCGCCGGAATATATTGTTTCAGAGGGCTGACCCGGGTCGCGTCTCCAGTCAATTGTTGAATGTAAAAAACAGGGGCTGCCGGGGTAATCGTAGTGGCACTCTCTGCTGAAGCCCCCTGCTGCCGCCAGACAATTTGCGGGAACCGTAGAGTAAAGGGCTGGTCCCTGAAATCCTGCAGGGCAATCATGAACTCGTAGCGGATAACCCTGTAGTGGTCGCGGGGCAGGATGGTTCTGCTTTTACTGCGAAGGAGAAACGGGTAAAGGGGCTCGAACTGCAGCAGTGTATCGTCGTTTCCCTGGAGATCGGGGCTGAGAAAGACCACCGAGTTATCCGCATGGATTTCCAGGCGGCATGGCATTGCATCCCACAGGAAGCCGGTGTTTCTCTCCTGCTGAACGCGGGCGTAGATGGAAACCTTTTCAAGCTGTATCGCCCCGGTGTCGACTGTCTCCTCCTGCGGCAGGCGGCTGTTGCCGACAATGGTATCGTACTGGTAATAAAGGGCAAAGGAGGGCAGCGTGTAGGTGCCGCCGGGAAAAGAGGAAGGCAGGCGGAGGCTCAGCAGCAGTTCCTGTAATTCCATGTCCCGGTCATCCCGGATGGCTCGGCGCCGGCCGAAATGAAACCCGACAATCTCAAACGGTGGCAGTTCTTCGGGGAGTTTTTGTTCATTGATACGGACATCAAAAGGAACATGGAGGAGATAGCGCACCTGGAGAAGTTCGTCGGCGACGAAAATCTGCCGTCCTTCCGGAACAACAACCCTGACCCTGGTTTTCCGGCTGATCTCCTTTTCCATGGCCGGGGCAAAGGTGGCATGTTTTTTGTCGGTTTCACCGTAATCCCACCAGAAATCCGGGTTTAACTCATTGCCATGGACCGGCGGCCCGTTTGCTGCCATGCCACTGATGAGAGCGACAAGAAAAAGGGTTATGTGAAGTTCTTTCCACGCTTTCATCAGTGGAAATCCCCTCTGCGGAGTCTGAAAAAATCATCGAGCGTCTCATACCATTGCTGCCAACCCTGCGAGGTTGAGACCGTACAGGCTTCAAAGCCATGCCGGTCGAACTCGTGCATGATATCAGGCGACCTGATGCCGGCGAGCCAGGCAATTTCCCCGCTCTCGGCATTTCTTACCTGCAGTCTTCCCCTGTATCCTGCCGGCTCCTCCTCCATCGGGTCCCTGACCAGGAGACCTATTACATCGGTTTTTTCCTGCAGCAGAGAGACATCCCGGTAAAAATGATCAAGGCTTAAAGGAAAGAGAAAGTCGGAGACGATACAGACCAGGTCGGCCGGCCCGCGCCTTTTTTCGCTTAGCAGCAGGGCCTGGTCAACTGCTTCCGTATGGTCGGTATGGCGGGACTCCGGCACCAGGGCCGAAAGCTCCTCCAGCAACAGTTCCAGGGCCGCGGTTGTTGCGATGATATCCGATTCCAGCTCGATCCTGCTGGAAAAGGCGACAACCTGGATTTTGTTTCCCTTCCACAGACAGGCTGACCCGAAATGCAGCAGGAGATCGAGGCCGACATCAAGTTTGCGGCGGACGGAACCTACCAGCATGGAACCGGAAACATCGAGCAGGAATAGAACAAGGGCGTTCTGTTCCGGGTGCCGCTCTATGATGACTTCCTCCCCGGTGCGGGCATAATGTTTCCTGCTGAGGGAGCGGAATGAATCGCCGAACTCGAACTGGCGGAGACCGCTTATGTGAAAACCGCGGTCCGCCACCCTGCTGCTCTGCATCCTGAAACCGGTCTGCTGGCGCACCGGCTGCAAAATCGTGATGGTCAGGTTCTTCCAGAGGCTAGGCACTTCCATCTGTCAGGCTCTCACTTGCCAGGACGTGCAGGATAATATCGTCATTGCCTGTTATTGGCGGGTCATGCTTTCTGGCCTTTCGATGATCGAGCTGAAATTTAAAACGCAGGACAGCCAATGCCACGGCTTTCACGTCGTCAAAGGTAATGTGGGAATGTTCATGCAGAAAAGCATGGACCGCTGCGGCGCGCATAATATCCTGGGCGGCCCTGATTCCCGGGCCCCATCTCACTGCACTGTGGCCGTGGATTGAACTGATAAGGCGCTGTATGTAGGAGACAACCGGGTCATTCATTTCGCAGGAGAGAACGTACTGTTCAAAAATTTCATTCTGCACTGCGACAATCTCGTCCATGGTGAAAATTTTCGCGACTGTTTTCGGCCTTGTATCATGGGTGGCTATTCGCCGCAGCAGTTCAGTGCTGGGATATGGCACCTTCACCATCAACATGAATCTCTCCTGCA
>JAFDCC010000057.1 GCA_019312985.1 Deltaproteobacteria bacterium | reverse complement strand
GATTCTGACGGGCCTCGTCGTGCCGCTGGCGCTGCTGCTGGCGACCAGAACACGATCGGTTCCTGCAATGACCCTGGCGGCCTCAATGGCCATGGTGGGCGGTTTTGTGCAGCGCTTCGACCTGGTCTACACAGCCCAGATCGTCCCGAAGTATTCCGGCTGGAACGACGCGCCGCAGTTTCTCTCCTATTTTCCGAGTCCGGCGGAACTCATCGTGGTGCTCGGGGCCTTCGGCCTCATGGGTTTCGGCTTTCTGCTCGGGGAGAGATTTGTCGGGAAACTTTTCCGGGTTTACTAGGAGCTGCGTTCTCCTTCCTTTCCTGAACCACGCCTGTCACTTGTCTTTTTCCGGGGAAGCATCCTGGTCCGTCGCTTTGTGGCGCTGCTGTCCGCTGTCCCAGCCATCGCGGAATCCCTTGTGGTACAGTTTGCGCAGCAACAGGTTCTCTGTTTCCGGCGGCTCCAGTTCTTCGGCCTGTCCCTGTGCCTTTGTTACCCCGTGGCCGAAGCCGATCTCGTAATACTGTTTCTGCAGGTCCTGTTCGGTGAAGAGGCCGTAGCGGATCGAGCCAACGCAGTTTTTGACCACCATGACCAGGATGAGCAGAATAATGACAGCGGATACCCGGATGCCCCACTTGGTGTACAGGGGAATTTCCGGTTTTTTGTCAACGTTCATGGATACCTGAATGCCTGATGTGTGAACAGTAATAAAAAAGGGGAAGCTGTTTCGCCAATAGAAATAATTGACTCGGGAGATTTTATCCAGAAGAAATTACTTCCCCTTGCTCCTTTCACCTTTCAGCAGCGATGCCGGCAAGGGGAAATAACCGGTCCGCCGCCGTTACGTCCGGTTACCGGACGCTGAAAGGATGCAGCATAACAACTCTGTGCAGCAAACAAAAAATCGTTTCGTTTCTTGCACCGGGTCAGCCAGGTTCGGCTGGCAAAGAAATGGAACGGGACATATCCCGGCAGACCGGAATCGTACTTCCGGGAAGGGATACATAAAATACCCAGAAACTATTATGCGGGGGTGCGACAATTTGCCACGTTTCCAAAAACATTTTTTCGTGTTATCAGGACGTTATATATCTGGTTACCTCAATATATACAGGAGGGCTTCAACACCATGAAACGAAAGACCTGCTTAGCATTTGGTGTTTTCATTATCCTGGCAAGCTCCTTGTTGTTTCCACCGCGGGCCCAAGCCATCAGCAATGATGAATGCATGGAGTGCCACAGTGACGACTCCCTGGAACGAAATGACTCCGAGGGGATGAAGCAGGACCTGTATATTGATTACAACCGGTTCAAATTTTCCGTCCACAATGTCAACGGCATAACCTGTGTTGACTGCCATGACGATATCGAGGAACTCGACTGGGACAGCGAGGTACCCCACCCGACTTCCCTGGCAATGGTCCACTGCGAAAACTGCCATGAGGAGGAGGGGGAGGCATACCTTGACAGTGTTCACAAGAAGGCGGGCGGCAAGGGCATAACCATTCCCTGTTATGCCTGCCACGGCTACCATTTTGTCACCCACCTGGAATCGGACTCCGTCTTCGAGCGGGAGAACAAGTTCTGCCTCAAATGCCACAACCCGGATAATTTTCACGACTGGCTGCCCCAGAAGGAAACCCATTTTGCCTTTGTGGAATGCGCCGTCTGCCACGCCCCTGAATCGCCGCGCTACATCTCCCTGCGCTTTTATGACCTGATCTCCAAGGATTTTCTCGGAACCGAAGCTTTGCTGAAAGCCCTGGGTACCGATTATGAAAACTTTATGGTGCTGCTCGACAAGGATAAGGACGAGGTGATCAGCCTGGCTGAACTGGAGGACATGGTCCTGCTGCTGCGCCAGAAGGATATCCGCGGCACCTTCCACGGCGAGCTGGTGATGAAACTCATCCCGTCAGTCCATCATGTCAACCGGGGTGGAGCAAACCGGGAGTGCGAGCAGTGCCACAACCCGCAGTCCCCTTTTTTTGAGGATGTCTATATCAGCCTGAACCGGGACGACGGCACCAACCAGCTCCAGAAAGTGGAGCGGCGGGCCCTGGAAAGCTATTACGTGAATCACTTCTACGCCATCGGCGGAACCCGGGTCCGGAACCTGGACCGGATAGGACTGGTTCTCGTCATCGGCGGCCTGAGTATTGTCACAGGTCATTTCCTGGTGCGGATCGCCACCATCACCGGGCGCCGGAAAAGAAGAGAGAAAAAGACGAATTAACACTCTTGGGAGAACGGTCATGGAAGATGACAAACTGATGTATGTTCATCCTGCTCCGGTCAGGGTATGGCACTGGGTCAATGCAGTGGGTTTCATCATCTTGATCCTAACGGGCATCCAGCTCCGTTTTGCCGAGATGGTCGACTGGTTTTCCCTGGAGGAGGCGATCCAGCTGCACAACTACGTCGGTTTCGTAGTCATTGGAGCCTACGGCCTCTGGGTCTCCTATTATTTTGGCACCATGAAAATAAAGCTCTATTTTCCCAGCCCCCACAACTTTGTGCCCAACGCCATCCGGCAGATCAAATATTACGGCTCCGGTATTTTCCAGGGCGATCCCAATCCACACGAGATGACGCCGGATAACAAGTTCAATGTCCTCCAGAAAAATGCCTACGTCGGCATCATGTTTGTCTTCCTGCCGGCCCAGATGATCACGGGCCTCTTTCTCTGGCGGGTCAAGCGGTTCGAAAATTACATTGAACTGATCGGCGGCATCAAGATCGTCTCCACGATCCATGTCCTGCTCTTCTTTTTCTTCACCGCTTTTCTTTTTGTCCATATCTACCTGGCGACCCTCGGCCACACACCTTGGGCCAACTTCAAGGCAATGTTCACAGGCTACGAGGAGCACCACGAACATGAAGCGGCAGAGGAAGCCGCTTTCTGAGCGGCAGCCGCTCCATGAAGCCATTCGTGGCCGAATGACCCTTTCCTTTATCGATCCGGCATGTCTGCCGCTGGTGCGCTTAGGTGCCGGCGCACCGTAATAACTCTTCCGGCCGTGCCGTCGTGGGGTGGCGGCTGGGGTAACGGGACGCTTTCTGAAAAAATACGATTTGCCCTTTTTCGATCTGCTGTTATTGTATCTGTATTGGAAATATTATACGTGAACCATTTTCAAGTCTCGACTGCAGGTATCTGCAAAGGAGGATGAGCCATGGAAAAGAGGAGAGTTCTAGTATGGGCCCTTTTGGTAGTTGCATTTTCTGCAACAGGGATTTTTGCCAAGGGTCATACGGCCGAGGAAAGGGGCCAGGCGCATTTTGACAACAAGGCCTTTGCCGGCGGCAGCAAATCCTGCAGCGCCTGCCATCCGGGCGGCAGCGGCCTCGAAGGGGCCGGCGCCAAGAAAAGTTTTTCCCTCATGGGATCCGAGCAGGGGAGCCTGGAGGGTGCAATCAATTTCTGCATTGTCAATGCCAATAAGGGTAAAGCGCTTGAGGTCGACTCTCCTGAAATGCAGGAACTGGCAGCCTATATCAGGTCCCTGGGCAAAAAGTAGGCAGGAACGGCCTAAGCCGGAGCAGCAGTAATGCCATAATCCCCTGCAGCTTGAAACCTGCAGGGGATTTTTTTAGCGGACCGTGAAGCTGACGGAGTTCAGGATAATACCCGATTCCTCCTGCAGTTCAACCGTCCAGTCACCTTTCAGACCGGCAAGTTTTTTGCTGGAATAGGTTCGCCAGCGTTTGCCCGCGGAAAGCGGTAGCGGGACGCGGGCCACTTCCGTCTTTTCATGGTACCAGACGAAGTGCACCGTCGTGTCATGCTCAATTGCTGCCGCCTCGAGAAAGCAGTAGACTGTTTCCGTGGCGGCGGTAAATGTCTCGCCAACAGCGACGGGTTCTCTGTCGACAACATTCTCGGCGATCACCATGCGCTTGATGGCAAACCCCGGTTCGTCCATTGCGACCGCCGGGAATTGGATGGAAAGCACCAGGGTAACCGTGGCAAACAGTGCCAGGACAGCTGGGTGAAATTTCATCACAACCTCCTTGTTTTTTTATATATTTTCGATGGGTTCCTGCAATGAGAATTATGAAACCGGAGCAGTATTTGTCCATTATACTTCCAATAAGCCCGGAGATAAAATAAATATGACTCCGGAACCGATATAGGCTTGTCTTTTGATGTATTAACCGGCAGTCTCCGGCTGGAATGTTTCTCCAAAATGAGTGTTATAATTGTTGTAAATATCAGATAAACTTGATAAATTGTTGAAGTTATAAAATTTTTGGGCTTTCGGAAAAAAGGGGCAACTGAGCAACATTTGGCCGAACTCTCTTTTTTTTTGCAGAAGAGAGTTAAAAAAAAGAACAGGAGGAAGGGGAATGAAAGCGACAGTCAGTGTGTTGGGCGTACTTTTTGCCGCAATATTCATTTGGGGCAGCGGGTATGCCAAGGCTGAAACACTTCAGGATGCG
>JAFDCC010000056.1 GCA_019312985.1 Deltaproteobacteria bacterium | reverse complement strand
GGTGCATCGGCATCCGGTGTCTCCCGGTACTCTTTCAGCTTGAAGCTTTTGATCCCGCCCCCGGTTTCGGAAATGACGGTTCTGAAAGTATTCGTTTCAACAACAATTTCCCTGCCCTGCTTTTCCGGAAGGTTCACCGGCTCGGCAAAACGGGCCGGTTCATCGGTGACGGCCGGCGTCGCCGGAGCGGGGGCAGGCTCTTGCCGCTGGACGGCAACTTGAGGCGTTTGCGTCTCCACAACCTTTTCCACGGCCGGCTGTTCTTCCTGTGGCGTGACAAATATGTACTGGTAGCCAAGCAGGATGAAAAAGGCCAGAACGATTGCCAGTATAGCGCGATAATTATCCATTACTCTTCCTTGTTGTCCCGTGCAGGGGACCAGTGTTGCTGCGTTTCAACTCCGGCTGGATGTGGTCCGGCTACTTGACCGGATCATAGCCGCCACCACTCAGGGGATGGCAGCGTAAAATTCGCCAGGCGGCCATGAAAAAACCGCGCAGGGGGCCATAGCATTTGATGGCATCAATGGCGTACTCTGAACAGGTGGGGGTAAAACGGCAGGCAGGGGGCAAAAGAGGGGAAACCAGAAGCTGGTATGCCCTGATCAGGGAAAGAAAAAAAACAGTCGTCCACTTCTGCAGAAAATGTTTCATCAATTCGTTTCTTTCTGCATCAGGCTCTTCCGGCGAAATCGTCTTCCTGAACTGGCGGCGGGAGCGCCCTCAGGCTCGCTGCGGCAACAACGGTGTCTTGGTTTTAAGCAGGCGGCCGACAGCCTCGGCAACCTCCTGCGGGCTTTTCAGGCTGAAACCCTGACGCACCGTGACAACTATATCCATGCAAGGCAGCTTGCCGCTCCCGGAACCGTGTTCCTGCAGAAAATTTTTGTTTAACCGGAAGAATTCCCTGATGATTCTCTTGATCCTGTTTCGTTTTGCCGCTCCCTTGAGCTGGCCATGAATGCTGATCCCGAGCCGGTTGTGGGCTGCATTGTTCGGCAGGAGGATCAGGCTGAAATTTGCCCCGTGCACCCGATTGCCATGGCGGTAAACTGCATCGAATTCGCCTTTCTTTCGAAGGAGACAGGCTTTGGGAAGTGATTGGGGTTTCATGGCTCACAAGCTTTGGCAACCCTGTCCCTTGACCCGGTATGCCTGGCAACGTGAGGATTTCCCGGGCATTCCTGTCAAACGCTCAGTCTTTTCCGCCCCTTGGCCCTTCTATTGTTGATAATTGTCCTGCCCGCCTTGGAGCGCATGCGATGGCGGAAGCCGTGGGTGCGTTTTCTCTTGATGTTGCTCGGTTGAAATGTTCTTTTCATGACTCTTTCCTTGAATGTCTATGATTTTCCTGTACACCCGTGAGACCCCTGCGAATGGTCTGCCGTACTGTGCTGGAAACGGCGCTGATCGGGGTTTTGCCAGGGAGTGGAGTATTAAATTCCGAAATTCCGGTAAATAGGAAATATAACCATAGAAAAATATGGGTGTCAAATAAAAAACTCCTGTGATACAATGAGTGTTTGCTTTGCCGCTTCGCGCGGCAGTGGTCCCTTCCCGGGCCGGGTCCCGACCCGGTTTGTCCGGGAAGCGCCTATGCGCTTTAGTTGTAAGGCCGCCGGCCGGTTTTTTCAAGGCCGGGAGAAAAGAAGGAAGAGGAGTCTATGCCGGTATATGAGTATGAACATCTCGGTGACGGCTGCCAACAGGGTAAGCGGTTTGAGTTGCAACAGTCCATGAAGAGCGACAAGCTCACTGCCTGCCCCGACTGCGGCGGGGAGGTGAAGCGGCTGATCTCCCTTGTTTCGGTTAATACGCCGAAAGGAAACAGCGACCTCAAGAACCTGGGGTTTACCAAGCTGGTGAAACGGGATGACGGCATATATGAAAATGTCACCGCCACCGGCAGGGAAAGCAGGTACTGGGATGCCGGCAAGCCGGAAACCAGGCCTGACCTGAAGTCCAAGATTTCTGATTGACTTCATTCCCATTTGCGCTGAACACACACAATATTATCTGCAGCAAAATACCATACCAACCATGGCGGATCTGGATAACCATTACGATATTCTGGTAATCGGCGGCGGCCATGCCGGCTGTGAGGCGGCCCTGGCCGCAGCCCGCATGGGATGCCGTGTCGCGGTTGCCGTCATCAATGCTGACACCATCGGTGCCATGTCGTGCAACCCGGCGGTCGGCGGCCTGGCAAAGGGGCACCTTGTCAAGGAAATTGACGCCCTGGGCGGTGAGATGGCCAAGAACACCGATGCCACCGCCATCCAGTTTCGCCGGCTCAATACCAGCAAGGGGCCAGCCGTCTGGTCTTCCCGGGCCCAGGCGGACCGTCTGCGTTATCGGCTGCGGATGAAAGGTGTGCTTGAGCGGCAGGAGAATCTTGACATCAAGCAGGCGGTCATTGACAGGCTGCTCGTGGAAAAGGGACGTATCACGGGTGCCGTAACCTCCCTTGATGAAACCCTGGTCCTGCGGGCCGTGGTCATTGCCACCGGAACCTTTCTGAACGGCCTGATTCATATCGGCTTGAAGAATTTCCCGGCCGGCCGCATGGGGGACCCGCCCTCCACCAAACTTTCGCAATGGTTTCAGGAAGCGGGCTTCGCCATGGGCCGGATGAAAACCGGCACACCGCCGCGGCTCGACAGCCGTTCCATTGATTTTTCCGCGCTTGAGCCGCAATACGGCGATGACCCGGTCAATTTCTTTTCGTTTGCCAATGCCGACGAACAGGCGGCCCGGGCGCCGGTACTGGAACAGCTGCCCTGTTATGTAACCTATACCAATTCCAGAACCCACGCGATCATCCGGGGGTCCATTGACCGCTCCCCGATGTATGCCGGGATCATAGAAGGGGTTGGGGCCCGGTACTGCCCTTCCATTGAGGACAAGGTGATGCGCTTCCCCGACAAGGAGAGGCACCAGATCTTTCTCGAGCCCGAAGGTGTCGATACCGTTGAAATCTACCCCAACGGTGTGCCGACAAGCCTGCCCCTCGACACCCAGGTAGCCATGCTGCACAGCATCGAGGGGCTGGAAAAGGCCCAGATTATCCGGCCCGGCTATGCAATCGAGTACGACTTTGTTGACCCTCTTGAGCTCCAGCCAAGCCTGCAGACCAAGCGGGTGGAGGGGCTTTTCCTCGCCGGCCAGATAAACGGCACCT
The DNA here is from genome assembly GCA_019312985.1 of Deltaproteobacteria bacterium. Taxonomy (GTDB): domain Bacteria; phylum Desulfobacterota; class Desulfobulbia; order Desulfobulbales; family BM004; genus BM004. The sequence goes on along the minus strand of JAFDCC010000056.1, from coordinate 852 downwards.
CCGGCTACGAGGAGGCCGCCGCCCAGGGGCTGATGGCCGGAATCAATGCGGTGCAGTACATCCGTAGAGATGAACCGCTGATCCTGGACCGGGCACAGGCCTATACCGGGGTCCTGATCGACGACCTCATTACCCGCGGCACGAAAGAGCCGTACCGCCTTTTCACTTCGCGGGCGGAGTACCGGCTGCTGCTGCGGGAGGACAACGCCGACCTGCGGCTTCGGGAAACGGGCTACCGCCTCGGCCTGGTGGATGGTAAAAGCTATGCTGCCTTTACGGCCAAGCGTGATGCCATTGCCGGTGCCATAGAAAAACTGGCCCAAACCACGGTGAAACCGGGGCCGCAGATAAACGCGATCCTTGCAGGACTGGGCTCCGTGCCCCTGCGCCAGGCCTGCAGCCTGAAGGATCTTTTGCGGCGGCCGGAAATACGCCTGGCCGACCTCGAACCCCTTGCGGGATTGGACCCGGAGCTGCCCCCGGCCGTCAAGCGGGAGGTCCAGCTGCAGGTCAAGTATCAGGGGTATATCGACCGGCAAAGTGAGCAGGTGGCCCGCTTTAAAAAACTCGAATCGGTGAACCTGCCGGATGACATGCCTTATGAGGGGCTGGCCGGCCTCTCCAACGAGGTGATAGAAAAACTGTGTCGGGTGCGGCCCCGCTCGCTGGGGCAGGCGTCGCGTATCTCGGGAGTCACCCCGGCCGCCATCTCTGCCCTCCAGATCCACCTGCGCAAACAGGGGTATCTGTAACCTTTTACTTTATATGACATGAATAACTTCGAACTTTAGGCACTTGCAATTTTAGTCACTTTAAACTTTAGTCACTTACCAATCCATGCTGCCCTATCCC
>JAFDCC010000055.1 GCA_019312985.1 Deltaproteobacteria bacterium | reverse complement strand
TGTCATTATCCTGGTGGCCATCCCGGAAACCATGGTGATCCTCGGTTTTGTCGTGGCCGTGATCATCCTGCTTGGAGGGTAATGTGGGGCTCGAGGAACTCCTCCAGACCCTCAGGAAAAACGAGCAGCAGCAAATTGAGGAAATCTGGGAGGCAGCGCAAAAGGAGGCTGCATATCTTCGCACCCAGGTAGCGGATGCCATGGCAGAAATAACGCAGAAGCACGATGAACAGCTCGCTGCCGCCTGCCAACAATCCATGCGCGCGATTTTTTCCGAGGCCGCCACCAGGACCAGGGAAAAGGACCTCTTTGCCGGCCGGGCCCTGGAACAAAAACTGCGGCAGACTGCCTTCCGGCAGCTGCCCCTGTTGCGCCGGCAGGGTTACGATGCAGTGTTCTCCGAACTTGTCAGCGAACTGCCGCAAATAGACTGGGAGCGGATCGTCGTCAACCCTGATGACACGGAACGGGCGGCCTGTTTTTTCCGGCCGGATATCATTATTCCCGACCCGGCGGTCAGCGGCGGCCTTGTGGCCATGGCCGCAAATGGCAGAATCACTGTCGAAAACACCTTTGAAAAACGACTGGAACGAAAATGGCCCGATATGCTTTCTACCCTCCTGACGGAGCTGGAAAAAAGTTATGGCACCCCTGGAACTGCTGAAATCGTTTCATCCCTGTGAGTATCCTGCCGAATTTCTCGCGGCGAGGCTGCGCGGCAAAAAAAACGGGCTCTTTTGCGACTGGGAAACGATTCTCGCTGGCGGCAACATCACCGAGCGTCTGCGAAATACCCCGTTTTACCCGTACCTCCGGGAACATGGCCCCGTGGGTGTTTACCGTTTTCTTCAGCATGATCACCTCTGGGTCTATACACGGATGAACAACAGGCTTCGCTGTTGGTTCAAAGCCTATTTTTCCTGGCACGAACTCAACACCCTGATCGTCTGTCTCCGCTCCTTCGCCGGGACAGAAAATAACACGAATCTTCCGCCCTTGCTGCAGCACAGTCTCCTGCATGACGCCATTCAGAATATCCTGGCCGGCAGCGGCAATTTTACCGATGCACTGCAGGAGCTCGATACTTTTTTTGCCAGCTCCGCCCCTGCGGATGTTGGCCTTTGTGCCGGATATGAGACAGGTGGCATGCAGGGCCTTGAGACCCTGCTGCGAAACCTTTTCTGGGAATCCTTCCTTTGCCGCAAGCAGCCCCTGCTGCTGAAAACTTTTTTCCGGCACCTTGTTGATTTTTACAACACCATAACCCTCGCCAAAAGCATCCGCTGGCGGATTGAGACAGAGCCGCAGCTCCTTCCCGGCGGCATGGTACCGTTGGAGCGATTCCGTAAGGCATTCCGCTTGCGCGACCTGGCGCCATTGTTGCGGCCTCTCCGCCTGCAGATGACCGGCGGTGACCCTCCCGCCGGTCCCGGGCTGGAAACCCTGCTTTTGAAATCCATCGGGGCCCGCCTGAAAAAATACTCCCGGCAACGAACGGAGACCGGTGACATACTTTTCTACCTGTGGGAACAGTACCGCTCCAACAGGAATGTCAGTCTTGTCCTCAACGCTGCCTTCGCGGGTGAAAAACGTCTGCAAAAGGGTTTGGTCTTATGAGTAAACGGGTCATTTTCTTCACCGCCGGGGATGCCATGCCCGGCTTCAGGCTCGCCGGTTTAGAACAGTATTCCTGCAAGAAGGCCGAACTGGAAGAGCTTCTTTTGCAGTTTGTCGCCGGGCGGGAGTTCGGCCTCTATGTCATCGATGAACGGCTTATCACGGAAGACACCGAGGCCACACTGCGGGAAATGGAGCGGGGCCTTGACCTGGTTTTTGTCATCATGCCGCCGCCGACTCGCCTGGAAGAACAAAAGGAAGATTATGCGCTGCGCCTTCTTCGCCGGGCCATTGGCTACCATATCCAGCTGAACGTATGAAAAAAGAAAAAACTGGCAGAATAATTTCCATTTCAGGTGCGACCGTCCGCACCGACCTGCGCGGTCTGACCCTTTTTGAAAAGGTATCGGTGGGGAAACAAAACCTGACAGGAGAAGTCGTAAGACTTGATAAAGACGCCGCCGTTCTCCAGGTTTACGAGGACCCGGGCGGTCTCGGTCTGCATGAGCCAATACAGGGGCACGGAACATCTCTAACGACTGCCCTTGGCCCCGGCCTGCTTTCCGCCATCTTTGACGGCCTGCAGCGGCCCCTTGACCTTTTGACCGAAATGACAGGCTCCTTCATTCATCCGGTTCACCTCGCCTCCTCCCTTGATCTGAAAAAAAAATGGGAATTCACCCCTTCTGTCAGCATCGGTGACGCGGTAGAGCCCGGCACCAGGATCGGCTTTTTTACCGAAGGTGCATTTCAGCACCCGGTTGTTGTGGAATCAGGAAGGCAGGGCATTGTCAAAAGGATTGCCACCGGCATGACGGCCCTGGAGGAGCCCCTGTGCCTCCTTGACGACAACAGCATGCTTTACGGCTACCAGCATTGGCCCATGCGGGTGCCGCGTCCCTACCGGAAGAAAATAAGTCCGCGGGAACCGGTAATTACCGGCCAGCGCATCATCGATTTTCTCTTTCCCCTGGCCCGCGGCGGTACAGCCATCATTCCCGGGGGCTTCGGCACCGGTAAGACTATTCTTCAGCAGACCATTGCCAAACACGCGGACGTCGATATCGTCATTTACGCCGGCTGTGGTGAACGGGGCAACGAGATGTCGGAACTCATCCAGGAGTTCGTCGAACTGGTCGACCCCCGGACCGGCTGCCCCCTGCTTGACAGGACCGTCCTCGTGGCCAACACGTCAAACATGCCTGTAGCCGCCCGGGAGGCTTCGATTTATACTGCGGTTACCCTGGGGGAATACTACCGTGACCTCGGCTTCCATGTCCTGCTGATAGCCGACTCTATTTCCCGCTGGGCCGAAGCGCTCCGGGAGATATCCTGCTCCCTGGAAGAGATGCCCGGCGAGGAGGGATACCCGACCTACCTGGCCTCCCGCCTGTCATCATTTGTTGAAAGAGCCGGCGTCGTGGAGACCCTTTCCGGCGGGACGGGTTCTCTCAGCATGATTCTTTCCGTCTCACCGCCGGGCGGAGATTTCACCGAACCTGTGACCCAGGCGCTGCTGCGGACCGCCGGAACCTTTCTGATGCTCGATACCGGCCTGGCAAACAGCCGTCACTTTCCTGCGATCAACTGGATGCAGAGTTATTCCCTCTACCAGGATATCCTCTCCCCATACTTTCAGGATGTCGTTGCACCCGAGTGGGAAACTCTGCGGCGACGCTGTCGTGAAATCATGCACCGGGAAGAAACGCTGAAGGAAATCATGGAAATTGTCGGCATCGAAGGCATGCAGGAAGGAGACCGGCTCGTGATGCAGGTCGCGGAAAATCTGCGGAACAGGTTCCTGGCCCAGAACGCCTATAGTGACGATGCCTTCTGCGAGCCGCGGAAAACCCTGGAAATTATCCGCTCCGTCACGAGCGAATATGCGGCAGAAGAACAAAAAAAGGGCGGGACACCGAAATGAGACTTGCCGAACACAGGTACAGGACCGCGTTGCGCATCGCCGGCCAACTGCTCACGGTCGAGGATGTCCTCGCGGCCCGCATCGGCGAGATCGTAAGGATAAAGGGACCGCGGAACATCGAGCTTGAAGGGGAGGTCCTCGAAATCGACCGGTCCAGGATCCTTATCCAGCTTTTTGGCGAGACAAGAAACCTGGACACGGAAAACATGGAGGTCACCTTTACCGATACCACCCGGCAGGTGCCCCTGTCCCGGGACATTCTCGGCCGAAAATTCAACGGCTCCTTTCAACCCCTGGACGGGCTGCCGATGTTCTTTCCCGAAAAATGGCGCCCGGCCCGCGGTTATCCCATAAATCCCGTGGCACGGATGCGGCCGGAAGAGTTCATCGAAACCGGGGTCTCGGCAATTG
>JAFDCC010000054.1 GCA_019312985.1 Deltaproteobacteria bacterium | reverse complement strand
CCCGACCTGCCCCTTGATGTCTACACCCCGGTCGGCAACAGTTCTCTGGCCGGGGCCGAGATGATGCTGTCCGACGCATCGTCCCGCAAAAGGTGCGGCAGCGTGGTGTCGAAGGTGACCTATGTCGAACTCAATGTGAACCAGGAATTCATGAACCGCTTTTCCGGTTCCCGCTTCATTCCCCACACGGACCACACCCTTTTCCCCTCCGTTCCCTTCCATGGCGGGCTTTGAGGGTAGGCCAAGAGCCGGCTTGCATCATGCGGGTGCGGCATGGTAATATCCCTTTTCTCGTGCGAAACAGCTATGTCCCCTGCAGCAGGGTCCTGATACAGGTACTGAAAATTTGAAAGTTCACAAACGGAAAGGCGCCGGAAAAGTGAGGTACAGCACCGTTGCCGCTAACAGCGCCCGGGAGCGGTTGCGCCAGTTCTGGGATGTTTTCCAGAAAGACGACGATGTCCTGGTGATCATCAATGCCGACCCGGACGCCTTGGCCTGTGCAATGGCTGCCAAGCGGCTTCTGCGCTACCGGGTCAAAAGCATCATCATCGGCTACCCCAACGAGGTAAGGCGGCTCAGCAATATTGCCATGATGGACCTCCTCAGGATCCAGGCGGAACGGCTGCAAACGCTCAAGCTTAACGACTACACCAAAAAGGTGATGATCGACTCCCAGCCGGCCCATCTCCCGGTTTTTGAGAACATCCAGTTCGATGTGATCATTGACCACCACCCGCTGACCAACGGCTGGAAGGCGAGCCATGTAGATATCAGGCCGGATTACGGCTCCGCCTCCTCCATAATGGTTGAGTATCTCCGGGCGGCGGAGCTCAAGCCGTCGGTGTATCTGGCGACAGCCCTTTTTTACGCCATCAAGGTCGATACCCACAACTTTGAGAAGAAGGCCTGTATCGCCGATGCCATCTCGTTCCGCTACCTGTTTGACATCGCCAACCAGAACCTGGTGCGCAAGATCGAACTCTCCGAGCTGCGGCTCTCGGAACTGGCCTACTTCAAGACCGCCCTGGCCGAAATGAAGGTGAGTAAAGGGCGGCTCTATGTCCATGTCGGCAGGGTCCGCAGCCCGGACATTCTTGTCATGATTGCCGATTTTTTCAACCAGGTGAACGAGGTGTCCTGGGTCTTTGTCTCGGGCATCCACGGCGAACGACTGGTGGTCATCTTCCGCTGCGACGGCTACAAGCGGAATGCCGGTAAACTCGCGGTCAAAATTTTCGGCAACAGCGGCTACGCCGGGGGGCACCGGGAGGCGGCCCGGGCGGAGGTCGCCCTGAAGAACCTCGATCTCCAGGCCAACGACTTTACGACTGTGACGCTGAAAAAGTTAACGACAAAGCACCTGTAGCCCTTCAGCCAGTCTGGCTGCTGAAGCGAATAAACAAATAAACGTTTCTCCGGGACGGAATGAAAAAAAAGCCGAAGACCCTGGCCATGATCCTTGCCGGCGGCCGAGTTGACGATCTCACGGTTCTCACCTTTCATCGGCCGAAATCCGCCGTTCCCTTCGGCGGTTTTGCCCGGGTCATTGATTTCCCCCTGAGCAACCTGATGAACTCCGGCCTGGACCGGGTCGCGATTCTCAGCCAGTACCGCAGCTATTCCCTCATTAACCATGTCGGCATCGGCGAAGCCTGGGACATGATTGGCCGTTACCGCGGCATATCGATCCTGCCCCCCTACCTGGGTTACGGCCACTCCCAGTGGTACCGGGGTTCTTCCGACGCGGTCTACCAGAATCTCGATTTTGTCAGGTTTATCGAGCCCGATGAGCTGCTCATCCTCTCCGGCGACCATGTTTACCGGATGGACTACCGGCAGCTCCTCAGCTACCACCGGCAAAAGGATGCGGACCTTACCATGGCCTGCATCAGGGTGCCGATGGAAGAGGCGCACCGCTTCGGCCTGGCGGATATTGACGATGAGGACGGGGAGGTCGGCGGCCGGGTGATCCGCTACCGGGAAAAGCCGGAAAAGCCGGAATACAACTGGGCTTCCCTCACCGTCTTCTGCTTCAAGCCCAATGTCCTGTACCAGATACTTGAGGACAATATCAGGGAAGACGCATCCTACGAGTTCGGCCGCGACATCATACCCCGCATGATGAAGGAGAAGCGGCGCGTTTACGGCTTCAAGTTCAGTGGCTACTGGGGTTACACCCGGACCATCAACGAGTACTGGCAGACCAATATGGACCTGCTCGGCCCGGACCCGAAAATACAGTATGCCGAGTGGAATGTCCGCACCAACCTGGAGCACCGCTCCATACGGGACTGCCAGCCCCTGAAAATCGGCAACAACGCCAGGGTGACGGACAGTCTCATCTACAACGGCTGTACCGTTGAGGGCGAGGTCGAGCACTCGATCCTCTTTCCAGGCACCCGGGTCGAAAAGGGCGCCAGGGTAAAGGACTCGGTCCTTTTTTTCAACAATGTCGTCGGCCGGGATTCCGTCCTGGACAGGGTGGTAAGTGATGTCAACACTGCCTTTGGCAGGGAGGTGCGGATCGGCGCCGAAGGGGAAGCGGGCCCAAAAGATCCAGCGGTGGTGGGGTGGAATAATACCATTGCGCCGGGTACGGTTCTTGGCTCAGGGGTCACGGTGTACCCATGCCTTTCCACCGCAACAATCCCAAAGATGGTGGGAACCGGTGAGGTGATCCGGTGAGCAGCCCGGAAGACACCCTGGTACTCCTGCTGGCAGGCGGTGTCGGCAGCCGGCTCAATGTCCTGGTGAAGACCAGGGCAAAACCGGCGGTGCCCTTTGCCGGGCTCTACCGGATAATCGACTTCGCCCTCAGCAACGTCATGAACTCAGGCATGAAGCATGTCGGGGTGCTGACCCAGTACAAGCCGCTGTCGCTCATGCGCCACCTGGGGACGGGCGAGGCATGGGATTTTACCGGGCGCTCCCGCGGTGTCAAGATCCTGCCGCCCAGCACCGGCTACAAGGATTCCGACTGGTACCGGGGGACGGCGGACGCCATCCGCCAGAACATGAGTTTTGTCCATTCTCACCCCTCTGATGAAATAGTGGTTCTCTCCGGTGACCACATTTACCAGATGGATCTTTATGCCATGGTGGAGTTCCACCGGGAACGGAAGGCGGATATCACCATCGGCATGATGAAGGTGCCGGAGAGCCAGATTCACCAGTTCGGGGCCGGCATAACCGACAGCAGTGGCCGCATCGTCGATTGGGAGGAAAAACCGCAGGTGGTGCGGACCAATCTCGCCTCCATGGGGATCTATGTCTTCAACTATGCGTACCTGACGAAGCTGCTGGCCGAAGACAGGGAGCTCGTCGACTTCGGCAAGCACCTGGTGCCCAGGGCCGTGTCGAGGGACAATGTCTATGCCTACCCGTTCGAGGGGTACTGGCGCGATGTCGGGACCATCCAGGCATACTGGGAGGCCAACATGGACCTTTTGGCGGAAGACCCGCCCATATCCCCGGAAGCCTGGGGGATCAGGCCCAATCTCGAGTCGGAACAGCTGCTCTCCGACCGGATACCGGCCCGTTTTGCGGCCGGGAGCCGGGTGAGACGCTCGATGATTTCAGCCGGCTGTGTTATAGAGGGAGAGGTGGTCAATTCCATTCTCTCACCGGGGGTCCGGGTCGGGCCCGGCTGCCGGGTCCGGGATTCTATCATCCTGCACGACTGTGTCATTGAAGAGGGGGCCGTTGTCGACCTGGCGATTCTCGATAAAAAGGTGAGGGTCGGCCGGGGGGCGGTTGTCGGCCGGGGCGACACGAAAGATACGCCGAACATCAAGTTACCGGACCACCTTTACACCGGCATATCCCTGGTGGGAAAGGAGGCGGCTATCCCGGCCGGGACATTTGTCGGGCGCAACTGCATAGTTAATCCGTGGTGTCAGCAGGAAGATTTTAAGGGTACGGTTCTCCAGGACGGGGAAACAATCTAAAAAAACAAACAAGTTGCGGGAGGAAAAGATGAAAAATACAGCAGTGCTCGTTTTCGTGATTTTGCTGG
>JAFDCC010000053.1 GCA_019312985.1 Deltaproteobacteria bacterium | reverse complement strand
GCGGCCTGCTCCCCGGCGTTTTCAGAAAATATCTGCTGCAGAACTTTCCTAGCCGCGTTGCGGAAAAAATACTGACAAAAGAGGCGCTTCAACAGGCGGAAAGGGTCTATGTCGGCAATTCGGTGCGTGGTCTGGTGCAGGTGACCCTCTGTTCGGTGTGAGAAAGAGCGGAAAATTGCCCGGGAGAAAACCGCAGCTGCATCCAGTCCGTAAAATCCTGCCGCCTCGGCCCCCGAAGTGACTTTCTTTTTCAATGGCACGTTGCAGCAGCCATCGCAGCAGGATTTCGCCTAGAGGACGACGGTAACGTCGGGGTGGCTTTTGATTGTCTGGTAGATTTCGTTTCGTTCCTCTTCGCTTGCAACGGCAACTTCCAGGTTGAAACAGTGGTACTTCCCGCCACTGCTGCTCCTGGAGGATGAGACAGTGCATGACCTGCCGCCGGCGGACTCCTGCAGGGCTTCCTGCAGTTTTTCCCGGTCCGGGCCGATAACCTTGTAGAGCCAGCGGCAGGGGTAGGCAATTCCTGCCGTACCTTTGTTGTCTGATTTTTTCATTAGGGTATATCGCTTTTATTTCCGGGAATTTCCTGGCGGGGTGTGCACCTGCTCTTCTGTAAAGGTGGTTTCCGGCAGCAGTTTGGTAAAATAATCCCTAACATATAATGTGAACTCTTTCCGGCCCGGCAGGCAGTAAATAATAAAAGGGTCTTTCACCACCAGGCAAAAAGAATTATTTTATTAGTTTAAAAGATAAACCCTTCTGCCGCCATGACCAGAAAAAAATTATTTATATTTCCCCTGATAACTGGTACATCCTTAACCAAGGCTGTTGTCAAAGCATTATTCGGAGAAAATACCCTTTCCGGCTCCCTGATCCTGGCGCAGAGGGAAGTACCCTGCAGGAATAATAAGCTGCTGAGCGCGTTTCCCCGGTATCATGGCAAGTCCCCGACTCCGGATATTGCAGGGCAGAAAGGAAGCGTTATGCAGAGTCTGCTGATCAAGCTGGTTTTTCTTGTCTGTTGGACGGTGCTGCCTTTATTTGCAGGTCCCCTGGCAGGTGTTGCCGCCGAGCACCATCCCTTCAAGCCGGGCGAAAAATTGCACTTTGTCCTGAAGTACGGGGCAATACCTGCCGGGGTAGCCACCCTGGAAGTGGATGCAATGGATGCGGTGGAAGACGTTGAGGCGTACCACTTTATCATGACGGCCCGCTCCAATGCCTTTATCGACCTTTTTTTCAAGGTCAGGGACCGTATTGACTCCTATGCGGATGCGGCTATGAGCCGTTCGCTCTTCTACCGCAAGGACCAGAAGGAGGGCAAGACACGGAAAAAGATCCGGGTGGAGTTTGACTGGCAAAAAAATGAGTCGTCCTATGTTAATTTCGACAGTGAGCCCATGGTTATAAGCCTGTTACCGGGGACCTTTGACCCGCTTTCCGTATTTTATTATTCGAGATTGCTTGATTTTGAAAAAAAAGATACATTTGAACATCCGGTAACAGACGGCAAGAAAAACATGATGGGTATTTTGCGTCTCCTCGGCAGGGAAACAGTAAGCGTTCCCGCCGGGAAGTTTGATACCCTCGTGCTGGAGCCTGACCTGCAGAAGGTGGAGGGTGTTTTTTCCAAGAAGCAGCGGGCCAGGATAAAACTCTGGGTTACGGATGACGAGCGCCGGTTGCTGGTGCAGATGAAGAGTCAGGCAGTCGTTGGCAGTTTTGTGGCGGAACTGGTCGAAGTCGAAGGAACCGGCCCGATGAAAGTGAGCAACCTGGAAAAGTCAGAGTAAATTAAATTTTCAGCGAGAGGAAGTCATGCGGGAGTTTGCAAAAGATGAATGGCATGCGAATGATCTGGAATTTGATGATGATTCCAGTGAATTTAACAGCTTCAATGCCCATATCAGCAAGGAAAACAGGCAGGTAGTTGTAAAGACCATAGACGGTTCGCTGATCCGGGGGAATATCAATTTAAACAGCGAGTCCCTTCCCATGGACAGAGTAAGCGACCTTCTTATCAAGGGGCAGAACAAGTTTCTCATCATGTACAACGCCACCCTCGGTGACAGAAGGGACGCCGCCGTAATCATCAACAAGTCGCAGATTGTCTGGGTGATGGAGGAAACAGAAAAACAGGCTAAAGGTAAGCGCTGAGAGAAGGCGCTGCAGAGGTCTCCCGCAAAAAAGTGCCCGGCCGGTTCCAACCCTTGCCGGGGCACTCCACTAATCAGACCCTTCTCCGGAGTTTTTTTAACAAAGAGTCAAAGCTGTTGTCACACTCCCTGTATATCCTGCTCATGTATTCAAGGTTGTTGGAGATCGATTCGGCATACAGGTCCCGGTCGATGTCCCAACGCTTTCTGAAATGAAAAAGGGCGGCAGATGAAACGTCGGCCATTTCTTCGCGCAGTCTTTTTCGCACCACTGAATGATAGAACTCCCCGGTATTCTTGAAAAGCTGGAGAGGCGTTTCAAAGCCGGGTATGCCCGCCTCTTTGAACTCCAGGAAGAGCAGCGGCAGTTTTTCCAGGTATCTCCTGTCCGACATCTGGGCGATGAGGTCGGCGGAACCGAGTATTTTGCCCATGGTTCTGATTCCCTCGGATCTGAAGGGTATCTCGGCCATGGGCAATGAGATGATTGTTGCCTTGATGATGTGGCCGCAGTCACTTGTTTCCCCTTCTGAAAAACCATTGGCGGCCAGATGGGCTGCCATGAGGCGGATGGAACGCTCTTCGTGTCCGACGGTAAACCGGGCTCCGGTGCCGTCCCTTTCCTCCTCGGTCTGAATGAGGCCCGTGTCATGGAACAGGGCCGCGATAAGGCATAACTCCATGTTACGGGATGGAAATATATGCCCCTGGACGCGGAGGCCGTGGATGAGGCGGGCTGCTGCCAGGGTGACGCTGCAGGTATGCTCCAGGTTGTGGTATTTGGTATTGCTGGCACGGAAACCGGGATACTTGCCGCCGAATAAAGCGACGATATTCTCGTAGACCGCAGCGAAGCGGGAAGGGTCGTAACCAGGGTCAACCAGGGATAAGGTCCGGATAATTTCTTTGAATGTCTCACGCTGTGAACTGATATCGGTGAGGTCGTAAAGCTTTATGGCAATAGTCCCGGGTGTCCCCTGTGCTTAAAAATTGAGCAACATTTTT
>JAFDCC010000052.1 GCA_019312985.1 Deltaproteobacteria bacterium | reverse complement strand
TCATGAAAACAGGCGAACTTGCTTTACCTTTCGGCAGCAAAATGCTTCCCCGGCCCCAATAGCCCTGGGGAACCAATGGCGCCAATCGCCGCCGTCCAGAATGCCCCTGCCTCACGGGAAGGGAGAAAAAGAGATGCGGTGTCGCGCCCCATGGATCCAGCGGGGCGGCTGCTATTTCCACTGGCCACAATATTACGGCCCTATTCCCGTCGCCCCCCGGCTATTGGCGAGGCCTCACCACTTTATACCGCAGAAGTTCTTCAACCACCTCGGCCAGCGGCAGGCCGATGACGTTGCTGCAGGAACCGCTGACCTTTTCCACGAGAAAACCGCCGATCCCCTGGATGCCGTAGGCGCCCGCCTTGTCGAGCGGCTCGCCGCTGGCAACGTACGCCGCTGCAATTGCTTCATCAAAGGGGGAAAAATAGACCTCGGTGGTCACCAGGCGGCGAACGGCAACATTTTTTTCCCGGTGCTCGAGACAGAACCCGGTATGGACAAAATGCCTGCGACCGGCAAGGCACAGCAGGACAGCCAGGGCCTCACCGCTGTCGGCGGGCTTGCCCAGCAGCCGGTTTTCGTAAACAACCACCGTGTCAGCGCCGAGGACCCAGGCACTCCCATGGCGGCGGCAAACAGCGGCGGCCTTGTCACATGCCGCCCGCAGGGCGAACTCCGCCGGCCCCTCCCCCGGCATCGGCTTCTCCTCAATATTGGCTTCCACAACCTCGAATTCAAGGCCAAGCCCCGCGAGCAGATCCCTCCGCCTCGGGGAGGCGGATGCAAGGATGAGCCGCTGCCTTGTCTCCAGGGGCCGTGTTGTCACCGCTGCGGCCACTCCCTTTCCTCCTGTTTTTCAACAAAATAGCAGAAACGGTCCCACTCGAACTCCCGGTGGCTGACCGGGCAGCGCAGCCGGACCTTGCGGTCGCTGACCCCGATCACCTCCCAGTCGCCGTGCCGCAGACCGCCGTCAATATGAATCTTCTGCCCCACTGCCATGGGATACGGCTTAAATAAAAGTACTGAATGGTGTGCCATGGTTTTCTCCTCCTGCCTCACTCGCTGCTGCCGGCGGCGGCCCCCTTTTCCGGTGATAAACGCACAACAGGTGTTGCCCGCTTCCTGACAAATGTATATATAAAGAGAATACACCACCATTCGGAAAAACGTATTTTTTTCTACCCCTTGCTGGAAAAATTGTAAAAAAACGGTGCACAACAATGGATAAAAACTGGTACGAAGCCCTTGCAGAGAAGAGCACCGCGGGAGAACTGCCGGAACACCAGACCTGCATCGACCTGCTGACGGACAAAAGCGTCGATCTCCTGTCTCTCCTGCATGCCGCCTTCGCGGTAAGGCGCCGCTTTCACGGCAGGGAGGTGACCGTCCACATCATCAACAATGTCAGCAACGGCCTCTGCTCGGAAGACTGCAACTACTGCCCGCAGGCCAAGAGCAGTTCCGCCGAAATCGCTTCCTACACGGAAAAGAGCGAGGCCGAGATAATGGCGGAGGCGAAACAGGCCCATGAAGCGGGGGCGCACCGCTACTGCATGGTCTATGCCGGCAAAAGGCCGGGGTCCGGGCGGACCGAGCGCATCGCCAGTCTCGTCAGGACCATAAAGGCGCAGTATCCCATCGAGGTCTGTGTCTCAGCCGGCATCATCGACCTGGCCGGCGCCCGGACCCTGAAAGAGGCGGGGCTCGACCGTCTGAACCACAACCTCAACACCTCGCCCGGCCGCTACAGCCGGATATGCACGACCCACAGCTTCGCGGACCGTCTCAACACCCTGAAGGCCGCCCGCCAGGCAGGCCTGGAGGTCTGTTCCGGCATCATTGCCGGCATGGGAGAGAGTCCGGATGAACTCGTCGGGCTGGCCCTCATGCTGCGTGAACTCGAGGCACGGTCTATCCCGGTGAACTTCCTGCTGCCGGTCGCCGGCATCGCCCTGGCAGAACCGCAGAACCTGTCGCCCGCCTACTGCCTCAAAATCCTCTGCCTCTTCCGCTTTCTCAACCCGCGGGCCGAGATCCGGACGGCGGCAGGCAGGGAATACCACCTGCGCTCCCTGGAGGTCATGAGCCTCTACCCGGCAAACTCGCTCTTCATGGACGGCTACCTCAACACCAGGGGAAAAAGCAGGCGGGACACGCTGCAGATGATTATTGACGCCGGCTTTACCATCAAATCGGACCGGTCTGCCGAGGAACTGCTCCGGGACGAAGCCGCCGGGGAACCGGGGAAAAAACGGCCGGCTCCTACTTTGAAATCCGCGGCGGAGCTGCATCCGGCAAAACAGTGAAAAACGGTTTAGCCGTTTCGACCGCAGCCGCTTTTTCTCTCTTCAGGAGGCTACAGGGAGAAAGAGAGCAGAACGAGCTGCGCTGCGCCGATGAAAAAGCCCAGCGCCGCGCCGACCATTTCAACAAACCTGAACTCCCGCCGCATAATTGCCAGGAGAATCTCCTCAAGCTTGTCACTGGAGAAGGCGGCAACCTTTTCCTCCACCATGCGGTGCACATCAAGCTCATCCTCCAGTTCGCCGCTCAGCCGGTCGATCAGTTCCTCGTTGAGGCTGCCGATCTGCGCCAGGAGAAAATCCTTGATCCTCCCAGCCATGTCAGTCGACATCACCATGGCCAGCATGGGAAAGGCGCGCGGCAGGCGGCTTGCTATTCCTTCTTCCAACCGCAGGGCAATGTGATTGAGAGTCGCTTCAGACGTTGCCTTTTCCTTGAGGTGGGCGGTGAGGTCCTCCACCGAAAGGAGTTCTTCGGACACGACCTGCCCAAGCCGCCGGGCAAACTCCTTCTGCCGCTTTGGAAAGACACCCTGGATTGGGATGAAGAACATCCTCACCTCCTCCCTGGGGTGGAAGAGCATCTTGATGGCAACATAGTTGGTCAGCCACCCGATAAGGGCGCCGATGAGCGGCAGCGTATAGATCAGCATGACAAAACTCCTTTCCGTTACCTCCAGGGGCAGTCGGCAGCTGTAGCCCATGCCCCCGCGGTCGCATTTTTTTGGATCCGGCCCGGACAGCCCGGCAGAAAGAGGGGTTACACTGAAAAAGTGATATGGGGGGAAACCGGCGCCGGGCGTCAGCCCTGTGGCGGCTGGAACAGCCCCTGGACAAGTTCTCTC
>JAFDCC010000051.1 GCA_019312985.1 Deltaproteobacteria bacterium | reverse complement strand
TCCTGCAGCTCTTCGAGGGTGGTCACGTTGTTGCCGAGTTCATCCTGCCATTTCAATTCCACACATGCTTCCATGAAAAAATCTCCGTCTATCCTCCTTTTCAGGGGGTTCTCGAGGCATGTGTCATGCAGTGCTTCAGGGACATAGCTGCCATGCGAGATGGAATGTAAAAAATTCATCACCTTTATCCTTATCAGAATGTCAGAGCGTATGCTCTTCGGGAACTGGATATTATAACACAGAATACCTTAAATTCCAAATCGACCGTTTTCCTAGAAAAATGGGAGACTACTGCCAGGGTTCCCGGAGGGAAAGAAGCACGGTTCCCTTTGCAATAACGGCCCCGATATGCGATAGTGCTGCAGTTACTCTTTTACAGCCGGAAATACAAGCAACACCCCCTTACTTGAACCTTCAGAACATGGCACAACGATCGGACACAGACCTGCTCCGGGAGATCAGAAGTTTTCTGCAGTACCACGAATCTCTCGGGATCACCGAATACCCCCTGCGGCAGGCCCTGCAATCCTTCCTCGCAGAGCAGAAAAAGCCAACGCCACCCCCGGTACCGGGCGGCACCCGGAAGGCGGAACAGGGTAAAACGGCCGCTACCGGAAAGCACCAGTTTGATCCGGGCCTGACCGGGAAGGTCACGCTGCAGGATGTCGAGAACGAGATCGGCGACTGCCACCGCTGCTCCCTGCACAAAACCCGGAGCAGCATCGTTTTCGGCCAGGGGCCTGTTGACGCCAAACTCATGATCGTCACCGACGCGCCGGCCTTTGACGACGACCGGCTGCAGGCCCCGGTCCAGGGGGCGCCGGGAGAACTGCTCGATAAAATGCTGGCCGCCATCGGACTGGCTCGGGAGGATGTCTATATCACCTCCCTGGTCAAGTGCTACCCCGGAAAGAACAAAGCGCCGGCGCCAGACGAGATTACAACCTGCCTCCCCTTTCTCTTTCGGCAGATAGAGATCGTCTGCCCCAGGGTGGTCTGTACCATGGGGGCCCTTGCCTCCCAGACCCTGCTGCGCTCCTCTCGCTCGCTCTTTCAGCTGCGCGGCCGCTTTGCCAACTTCAACGACCTCTGCAGCAGCAGGCTCGAGGAAAAGATCGTCCTGATGCCTTCCCTGCCGCCGTCCCTTCTCCTGGAAAATACAGAGCTGAAAAAGGCCAGCTGGCACGACCTGCAGCTGATCCGAAAAAAACTGCCGGCGCAGTAACGTCTTTTCCTGTCATCCCCCGCTTGCTCGGCGGGTTTCTCCGGCAGCAGGCGGCAGAAAGCCTGGCGCTGCAGCACGGGGAGGGGCTTGACAATCGTTTCTTTCTTCCATATTTTTTCACCACCCTCTGGAGAAGAGTCTTTTTATTGGAACAAAAAATCATCTGGGTGCACCCATGGCTGCTGACATGATCCTCGTGCGGGAAAACGTTGAAAAGGAACTCACCATCCTGAACCAGGTCCGGGAGGAAATCGCCAAGGTCATCATCGGCCAGGCCGCCCTGGTGGACCGATTACTCATCGCCCTGCTCTGCAGCAACCACGTGCTGATCGAGGGGGTACCCGGCCTGGCGAAGACCCTGACCATAACCACCCTGGCAAAAACCATCCAGGCCTCGTTCCAGCGCATCCAGTTCACTCCGGACCTGCTGCCCGGCGACCTGATCGGCACCCTGATCTACAACCCGAAAAGCGGTGAGTTCACCACCCGCAAGGGGCCGATATTCGCCAACATCATCCTGGCCGACGAGATCAACAGGGCCCCGGCCAAGGTGCAGAGTGCCCTGCTCGAGGCCATGCAGGAGCGGCAGGTGACCATCGGCGAGGAAAGCTTTCCCCTCGACGACCCCTTCATGGTCCTGGCAACCCAGAACCCCATTGAGCAGGAAGGCACCTATCCCCTGCCCGAGGCGCAGATCGACCGCTTCATGTTCAAGCTGCTGGTGACCTATCCGAGTAGAACAGAAGAACGGCAGATCCTGCAGCGCATGGCCGGCGCCACGAACGACATCCCGGTACACGGCATCATCGGACCGGCCGACCTGTCCCGCATCCGGACCCTGACTGACTCCATCTACATGGACGAGAAGATTGAGGGCTACATCCTCAACCTCGTCGGCGCCACCCGCGACCCGGGCCGCTACAACCTCAACATCGGCGACCTTATCCGCTACGGCGCCTCGCCGCGGGCCACCATTTTCCTGGCCCAGGCGGCAAAGGCAGGCGCCCTCCTGGCCGGCCGCGGCTATGTCACCCCCCAGGATGTCAAGTCCATTGCCCCCGATATCCTGCGCCACCGGGTTATTGTCACCTACGAGGCGGAGGCGGAGGAGAAAACAAGCGACGACCTCGTGCAGCAGATCCTCGACAACGTTGAAGTGCCGTGATCCCGAAAGAGCTGATCAGAAAAATCCGCTACATCCAGATCTCTACCCGCAAGGCGGTGAACGACGTCCTCGCCGGGGAATACCACAGCGTCTTCAAGGGCCGCGGCATGGAATTCGACGAGGTCCGCACCTACCAGCCGGGCGACGACATCAGGACCATCGACTGGAACGTCACGGCCCGCACCGGCCACCCCTACGTCAAACGCTACGTCGAAGAGCGGGAGATCACGGTCTTTTTCCTGGTGGACCTCTCCGCTTCCGGCTCATTCGGCAGCAACGCCAAGCTCAAGCGTGAGATCGGGGCCGAGTTCTGTGCCCTGCTCGCCTTTTCCGCCATCAAAAACAACGACCGGGTGGGACTCATCGTCTTCACCGATACCATCGAACTCTTCATCCCGCCGGCCAAGGGCACCTCCCACGTCCTGCGGCTGATCCG
>JAFDCC010000050.1 GCA_019312985.1 Deltaproteobacteria bacterium | reverse complement strand
GTGGACCCGCGCCTCGACGTGGTCCCCGTGGTTGCGGCTGATGGCCAAAAGCTTGATGCGGTAGCCGAACTCACGGGCAAAGTTGATGTCGATGGGCTGGATGCGGGAGATACCCTCGGTGGTCACCTGGTCAAGATGCATGTGGGCCCCGTAGGCAATGGTCATGAGGATGACCAGCTTGTGGGCCGTGTCGATGCCCTCGATGTCATAGGTCGGGTCCGCCTCGGCAAAACCCTTTTCCTGGGCGTCCTTCAGTACCTCTTCAAAAGGGGTGGCATGGTCCGTCATTTGGGTCAGGATGTAGTTGGCCGTGCCGTTCATGATCCCCATGATGGAAAGGATCCTGTTTCCCACCAGCCCTTCCTTCAGTGACTTGATCACCGGGATGCCGCCGCCGACGCTGGCCTCGAAACCGACCTCGACGTTGTTGCGGGCCGCGGCCTCGAATATCTCCCTGCCGTGTAGCGAAAGCAGGGCCTTGTTGGCGGTCACCACGTGTTTGCCGTGCTCGATGGCTTTTAATATAAAGGACTTGGCCGGCTCGATACCGCCGATCAGTTCGACGACAATGCTGATCTCCGGGTCGGTGAATATCTCGTTGGCATCCCTCGTGAGCAGGACCCTGCCATCCTGTCCAATGTGGGGCGGGAGGGCTTCCACCATGATATCGGCAACCTTTGTCAACCGCAGGGAGGCCCCGAGCCGTTTTCCCAGCCTTTCCCGCTGTTCGTAAAGGACCTGGGCAAGGCCGCTGCCCACGGTGCCGAAGCCGATCAGGCCAATCTTGATTTCCTGCATCTGCATTCTCCTGCTCTTTGAAATAGGTGTTGAGATAATAATGATAAAAGGTGCTGCGGCAGGGTTATACCATTTTTTACCCCGGCAAGGGTACAAGAAATACCTTCTTTGTTCCCTGATGTCAAAAGTTTCGTGGACATACCTCCATATACATGGGGGCTGATCCGGGACAATCGCCAGGCGAACTTATCATGTTACTTTTGGGACCGTTTTTTCCGGAAGGCGGCAAAAGGCGGAACAGAGAGAATTTATTTGCATCAAATTTCATTTGGGATATAGTGCCCTTGCTGAAAATGAATGGTGCTTCAGTCGTGCGGCATCATGAATAACAATGTATTTCAGGGCGTTAAGTGTTTTTGACAAACAGAAATAGCAAAAAGGAGCAAGACATGAACATCTTGGTATTCGGACCCAACGGAAGCGGCAAGGGCACCCAGGGCGCTATTGTCCAGAAAAAATACAACATGCCCCATATCGAGTCCGGCGCGATTTTCCGCCAGAATATCGGCGGCGGTACCGAACTCGGAAAGAAGGCCAAAGAGTATATCGACCGGGGAGATCTCGTTCCCGATGATATCACCATCCCCATGATCCTTGACAGGCTCAGGGAGGATGACTGCAAAAACGGCTGGCTGCTTGACGGCTTTCCCCGCAACAAGATCCAGGCGGAAACCCTGGCAAAGGCCCTGGAGGAAGCGGGCATAAAGCTCGACTATATCATCGAGATCGTCCTGGACCGGGAAGTAGCGAAGCTGCGCATCACGGGGCGCCGCCTCTGTGTCAATGACAACAACCATCCTAATCACATCGCCTTTGAAGCCATCAAGCCGGTGGAAAAGGAAGGCAGGCTGGTGTGCCGCGTATGCGGCGGCGACCTGAACACGAGGCCGGACGACCAGGATGACGAGGCAATAGACAAGCGGCACAATATCTATTATGACGACGTTACCGGCACCATGGCCGCGGTCAATTTCTTCAAGCAGCTTGACGGGCCCAAGGTGATTTCCGTTGACGGCACTCCCTCCATCTCCCAGGTTTCCGAATCCATCATGAAAGAATTTGCCTGATGCTTTAGAAAGCGCGGCGGGAAAAGGTCCTGCCGCGCTTTTCCCGGCCCGGAGCTTTCGACTTTGTTTATTTTTACAACAGCCTTCCATCTTTGTCCTCCCCTTTCCAGAGTTAAATGGCGAGCCCGTACTGAAGTTTCCGTTTCCCCGTGCATTTGTGAAAATTGCCGTGGCGGCGGCTGTCGTCCTGCCCGTAGAGTCGGAACAGGGGAGGCCGGGCAGCCGTCAACCTTTGGAAAAAAGGAATCAGGGTGTAAAACTTGACGATTCCTCCCTAATGGGACTATACTGCGTGATGGTCGAAATTTTCGCCATGATGTGAAGCGATGCGCCGCTTGCCCGACGGCGGAAGAACTGTGTCATAACCGTTTCTTGGGTAGACCCGGGAGAAAGCAAGATGCCGTTGTATGATTTTATCTGCCGCGCCTGCGGCAGGGAATTTGAAACCCTGGTCATGGGCAGCAGCAGGCCCGAATGCCCTGAATGCGGCAGTGAAGACCTGCAGAAGCAGATGTCCGTCTTTGCCCATAAGAGCAAAGGGGATTCCGGCGCGGGGAGCGGTTCGAACTGCTCCGGCTGTTCAAGTTCAAACTGCAGTTCGTGTGGTTGACAAGGTGATGGCAGCGGCTTGCTGCCTGCTTAAAGATAAAGGGATGATAACAGGATAAGGATTGCACGCATGAGAAAACACATAAAGATCGGTACCCGGGGCAGCCTCTTGGCCACCACACAGTCCACGTGGGTGAAGAATCAGATAGAGGCCCAGCATCCGGGCATAACGGTGGAGCTGGTCATCATCGTGACCAAGGGGGATAAAATCCTCGATGTGCCGCTGGCCAAGGTCGGTGGCAAGGGGTTGTTCGTCAAGGAGATCGAGGAGGCCCTTTTACGGCGGGAGGTCGACCTGGCTGTCCACAGCATTAAGGATGTTCCCTCCGAACTCCCGGAGGAACTGCACCTGGGTATAATTCCGCTGCGTGAAAATCCCCATGATGCCTTTATATCCACCCGCTATGCCAACCTGGCTGAACTGCCCCGGGGGGCGACGGTGGGCACCAGCAGCCTGCGCCGCCGGTCGCAGCTCGCCGCCCTCCGCCCCGACCTCAATATCGTTGACCTGCGCGGCAACCTTGACACGAGGCTGCGCAAGCTTGAGGAGGGACAGTTCGAGGCGATCATCCTGGCGGCGGCTGGCCTGAACCGGCTCGGCATGAAGAGCAGGGCCACGGATCACTTTACCTCCGGGGAGATGCTTCCTGCGGTCGGCCAGGGCGCCCTCGGTATTGAACTGCGCAAGGATGACACGGAACTGCTGGAGGGGCTGTCGTTTCTCAACGATGCCGAGACCACGGTGGCGGTGGCGGCGGAGCGCTCCTTCCTCTTCCGGCTCGAAGGGGGCTGCCAGGTGCCCATCGGCGCCTTTGCCGAGGTTGAAGATGACCGGGTCCACCTGACCGGGCTCGTGGCATCCGTCGATGGCAAGGTGGTTCTGAAGGAGACGATCTCAGGTCCCGGAGAAAAGGCGGCAGAGCTTGGCACAGAGTTGGCGAACAGAATTCTTGCCAGGGGCGGCCGGGCGATCCTCGACGAGGTATACGGCGAGGTATGAGCCGGGAAGCCGGAGGAAAAAAAGAGGCGCCATTAGTCTACCTGGTCGGGGCCGGCCCAGGCGACCCGGGTCTCATCACGGTCCGCGGCAAGCAGCTGCTGGAGCAGGCCGAGGTCCTGATCTACGACTACCTCGCCAGCAGGAAACTCCTGCGCCATGTGCCGAAAGATGCCGAGCTGATATATGCCGGCAAGCGGGGCGGCAAAAAGCACACCCACACCCAGGAAGAGATCAACCGCATGCTGGTCGAGAGGGCCAGGGCCGGCAAAAAGGTTGTCAGGCTCAAGGGCGGCGATCCCTTTATTTTCGGGCGGGGCGGCGAGGAAATTGAGGAGCTTGTCAAGGCCGGCCTCCCCTTTGAGGTGGTGCCCGGGGTCACTTCGGCCACCGCCGCCGCAACCTATGCCGGCATCCCGATCACGCACCGGAAGTTCACCTCCACCGTAGCCTTTGTCACCGGCCATGAAGACCCGACAAAGCCTGGCAGCAGCATAGCCTGGGACAAGATCGCCACCGGCGT
Source organism: Deltaproteobacteria bacterium (assembly GCA_019312985.1). GTDB lineage: Bacteria > Desulfobacterota > Desulfobulbia > Desulfobulbales > BM004 > BM004. Next base: position 3,205 of record JAFDCC010000050.1, on the reverse strand, counting down.
CGGCACCATCGTTGTCTACATGGGCATCAAGAACCTGCCGTCGATTACCGCCCAGCTTATCTCCCACGGGCGCGATCCGCAGACGCCGGTTGCCGTCGTCCGCTGGGCTTCCACCTCTGAGCAGCGGACGGTGGTGGGCAACCTCGGCAATATTGCCGAAATTGTCCGGCAAAACAATATCAGACCGCCGTCGCTTGTCATTATCGGCGAGGTTGTCACCTTGCGGGATACCATCAACTGGTATGAAAAGCGGCCGCTGTTCGGCAAACGGATCGTGGTGACCAGGACACGGGACCAGGCCAGTGAACTGGTGACCCTCCTGGAGAATTACGGGGCAGAGTGTCTCGAGTACCCGACCATCTCCCTCGGGCCCGTTGAATCCTACGAGATCCTTGACCGGGCCCTGGAGGAGATCGGCTCTTACGATTGGCTGCTGTTCACCTCGATCAATGCGGTTGACTACTTCTTCAAACGGCTGTTTGCGCGGGGCCTGGATGTGCGGGACCTCAAGGGGCCGAAAATCGCGGCCGTCGGCAAAATAACGGCCGAGGCCCTTGCCGCAAAAGGCATCAGGGCTGACCTGCTGCCGGAAGAATTCACCGGCGACAGCCTGGCGGAAAGCCTTGTTGCAGCAGGGGTCGAGAACCGGCGCGTCCTGCTGCCCAGGGCCCTGAAGGCCCGGGAGACCCTGCCCGAAACCCTCGCCGGCGCCGGGGCGCACGTCACCGTGGCGCCGGTATACCAGAATACACTGCCATCAAGCAGCGCCGGGGAAAAGATCAGGGAAGAACTCCGGCAGGCCCTGCAGGAAAAGAGAGTCGACATGGTGACCTTTACGAGTTCATCGACGGTGAAAAATTTTGTCAGGCTCCTGGATCTGGATACACCGGGTGAAGTTGAAAACTTCCTGTCAGGGGTCGGGGTTGCCGTCATCGGTCCGATAACCGCCATAACAGCGGAACAGTCCGGTCTGCACGTCGATGTCCAGCCGGAGGAATATACGATACCCGGCCTGGTGGACAGCATAGTCATGTATTTTAGCGGCCGCGCTGCCGGCTGAGCGGCCGCAAATATCAGTCGAAACAACCCCATGCCATTGGAAGGAATGCAAAGAGCGAACAGGACCATCCCGACTGCCTTTCAGGCCCTGTCATCTTTTGAGCGGTCGCTTCTCCACCTCGCCTCCATACTCTACGAAGCGGTCAACCGCGCCACCTTTGCCTGCTGCCTGCGCCGTGCCGGGATAACCGGACCCAGGGGCGAGTGGCTCACCCCAAACAGCCTCGCCCCCTTTTTCCAGAAACTGCAGGACCTCGAACTGCTCGACAAAAACGGGCGCTGCCCGGATGATATTGTTGAACTGGTGAGCAGGGACGCACTTGCAGCAGGCAGTTTCGGAAAAATGGCCGAAGCGGTCGAAGCCGAGCTCCCTTTTTCCCAGTACCAGCCCAAGGGCCCGAACCGGTGCTTCCGTGCCATGCGGCAATACCGTTTGGGCCTCTACAGGGGCGACATGGTGCAGCTGGAAAACATGCACCCCATGCTCGACAAGTTCTGCCCCGAAGAGGATACCAGGCTTTTCCCGGCAGTCCGTTTCTGCAGCAACCCGTTTGATCCGGAGTGGCACAGGGGTTTGGCTCCCTCCCTCCAGTTTTACATTCTGGGCCAGCTGATGAACTACTCCCTTTCCTACCTGTCGATGCTCGAAAGACCATACTCCTACCTGAAAAACGAAAAGAATCTCGCAGCGATCCCTGGAGAGGAGAGACTTCCCTTTCTGCGCCTGCTGGCCGCAATGTTTCTCTGGCGCGGCGAGCTGGCCGCGCTGGAGGAACTCATGGCAAGCTACCCCGGGTCGTTTGTCGCCAGCGGCATGGAAGGATCGCTTCACTTTCTGCAGGGGCGCAACGAAAAGGCCCTGGGGGCGTTTGAAGGTGACCTGCGGCAGCTGAAGAAGATCGGGGTCAGGAGAAGGATCTACTTTCCCAGTGCGCCGGGACTTTTTTTCATCCTCGCCCTGCTGAAAACTGGCTCTGTCAGCTCCTTCGGCAGGATACGCCGGTTCATTGAGACGGTGCGGACCCAGCAGCCCGGGAATATGCTTCTCGGGGCCTACGAGATGCTGGACCTGTTTCTTACGGCCCAGGAAAGCGGCAGCCCCGACCTGAAGCCGGGTGGACCTGATGCCGCAGGCAACAGCATTACCGCATTGTTCAGCGGGCTGCTGCGGTTCTGGCTGACAGGGAGCGTGCCGGCGGCCGCTGAAGGAGACGGCCTTGCTGCGCTCAGGCTGCTATCGAGCAGGGCCCGGCAAGGCGGCTTCCAGTGGATTGCCATGGTTCTGGCCGAGCTCATCGGCGGGGCGGAACAGGATCGGGAGATGCTTGACTTTGCGGCAGGCACCGCGGCAAGGACGGGAATGGCGCCCGTTGCCGAGGCGGTTGTTCTGGAGGATCTCTGGAAGCGGAGGCTCAGGGCCCTGATAGCCATCACCGGGGACAGAGAGCCTTACTCCGGGGAAAAAGAGAGCAGGTCCCGCATGATCTGGCGGGTCGGCTACCGGGACGGCCTCCTCTCCATATCGCCCCGGGAGCAGAGACTCGGAACAGACAACTGCTGGAGCGGCGGGAGGCCCATAGCCCTTTCCAGGATATATTCCGGCAAAAAACTGGATTTCATCTCCGAGGCTGACCGCAGGATCTGCAAGACCCTGAAACGGGAACAGGGCAACCAGATCGTCAACTACCGCTTTGACTTGAAGCAGGCCCTGCCGGCCATGGTGGGCCACCCCCTCCTCTTTCTCGAGGAGTCCCCCGCCACCCCGGTGGAGTTTGTCCGGGGGGAACCGGAGCTTATTGTGGAAAAGTTGGGGAATGAGCTGTGCCTGCGGCTCCTGAAGGATTTTGCCGAAGAGGGCATTACGGTTATCCGGGAAACCCCGACCCGGTTTAAAATCATAGAGGTGACGAAAAAACATAAGGATATCGCCCGCATAATCTCCGGAAGCGGCCTGCGCCTGCCCGTGAGCCACACCCGAGAGGCCATGGCTGCCGTCGGCAACCTTTCCTCCTTCATGACGGTCCATTCGGCCATTGCCGTTGACACCGGGACAATAAACACCTTGACCGGGCAGGAGGAAGTAATAAAGGGGGTTGCTGCCAGCCGGCTGTTATACATTCAGCTTACCCCCCTGGGAGAAGGTTTC